>NZ_JAQREI010000013.1:0-128149 GCF_028599215.1 Pseudoalteromonas sp. Angola-30 | reverse complement strand
CTACAGAAAAAGATCAATGGGGTATTCCTATATTGCATATTGATGCTCGAATAAGAGAAAACGAACGCAAGATTATTAAGCAAGCTGCAATAGATATAAAAGAAATACTTACGGCTGGGGGGTGTGTGGATATTAAAGTAAACGAATTTCCTGAAACAAAGCCAATTGCTGTTGGCGATCGAGTGCATGAAATGGGAGGTGCCTGTATGGGCGAAGATCCTAAAACATCCGTTTTAAATAAATGGGCGCAAAGCCATGATGTCCCCAACTTGTTTGTAACCGATGGTGCCTGCATGTCGTCTTGCGCCACTCAAAACCCTTCATTGACTTATATGGCTATTACTGCTCGAGCTGTCGATTACGCAGCAAAACTAATTTTTAAAGGCCGAGTGCAAAAGGGGAATTATGTCTAAAGTTAATATAAGTCGTCGCTTGTTTATCGGAGCATCAGTATATTTTGTAGCTACCCCTGTATGGGCATCTATTTTCAATACTGTAAATTCATTATCTGTTTTTTCTCAAAATGGGCGTTTCTTTACTGCAAAAGAAATGACTATTTTGAGCGATATGGCTGAAATAATGATACCCAGAACAGATACACCAGGAGCTACTGATGCAAAGGTTATAGATGTTCTCGATGCGCTCATGATCAGTTGGGCTGGTAGTGAAACTAAGCAACAGTATAATTTTATTATTAAACAGATAGATTTAATTGCTCAATCAAGTTTTAAAGTTAATTACCAAAGTGCAGCGAAAGCAGATAGAGAGCTTTTGCTCAATAAGCTTGATCAGCGTTCTTTTGCTGAACGCTCAACTGAGTTATCAAAAAGCTACCGTAAACTTAAAGAGATGATATTCCATATTTTCTACACTTCAGAAGAGGCGAACCCCGATTTTATGTTAGTTCCCGGTACTTACAGAGGCGATATCATTAAAGAAGAATTTGATACTTATAATAGAAGAGGGAGAACAGTTTAGGTTTATACAAATTAACTACTCATTAAAAAGGCCATTACTATGATGGCCTTTTTAATGAGCAAGATAAGCGCCCTCAGTCATTGGCGGTCAAGTTCAGTCATATAGGTGTTATGTTTACAAAGGGATATATTTAAATAACTTGTTTTTTTATAAATTAAAAGATAGTTAATTATTTTAAATATAGCGTTATGTTTCTATAAGTTATTGTTTTTGAATTCTATTTAAATAAAAAGACCGAAAGTGATTATTTTTGATTTAAAGTTGGGTTTTCTTGTGTTACGGTATTGTTAATTAGCGGTTTAGGTTGTTAAATTCAGGATGTAAGCAATAGGCTAATTTGAAAATAGTAGACACACACACACAATATATGGGGATTACAATGTTTAATAAAGAGAATAAAAAACTCGCCTCTACGCAATTAATAGGTGGCTCGTTAGGTTTAGCTTTAACTTTATTTGCACCTTCAATTTTGGCCCAAGAAGTTAAGCAAGCGATTGATGACAATCAAAAATCAGCAGTTGAAAAGGAAAAAGACGAATTTGAAGTTATTGAGGTGCAAGGGATCCGTGGTTCTTTAGAAAATGCGTTAAATACTAAGCGTGATGCCCCATCTATAGTTGATGCTATTTCAGCATCTGACATAAATGCACTACCTGCTTTAGATTTAGGTGAGGCTCTTCAGGCTGTACCTGGTGTGCAAATTGAACGCTCTGGCGAAGGCCGACAGTCAGAAATTAGCTTACGTGGCTTAGGGGGCGGTTTCGTAAAAACAACTTCGGCAGGCCAAAGTTTTGCAACTCCTAGTCGTAGCTTTAGCGATGTGGGTTCAAGTAACCCATTCTCTGCATTTGAAGCGAGTGTTTTTGATGGTGTGACCGTTATTAAAGCTGCGACAGCTGACATGCAGGCGGGTGGTATAGCCGGTGTTGTAGATAAACAGCTACAGCGTGCACTTGCCAAACCAGATGGCAAATATAATGTTAGTGTCGGTGGGCGTTATGAAGAGTTAACCCAAAAGTGGGATGAGTCTATTAAGTTCTCTATGAGCAAACACCTTATTGAAAATGAACTTGCAATCGCTTTTAAAGCCGCAGGTTCAGGGCAAACATTCCGCAGAGATACTGCAAACTTCACAAATTACGCGCCATTAATTGGACAAAATGATGCTGCTACAGATGCAAACTTACGCGTAAACTCCACTACAATTGATGCTTACCGTGCTAAATATGGTATCCCAGAAGGCGCCGCTATTCGCAGTCCATCTTCATTAAGAAATGTATCAGAGTATAGTGAAGGCGACCGTATTTCTTTTACGGGTAATATAGAATGGCGACCTACTAGTGATATGACCGTTGGTGCGCATTTACTTTATACTAAGCGTGATCTTGATAGTGGTACAAAACAAGATGCACAATTTAGCGCAGGCTATAATCAAAACAAGCCGCAAAATAGTGATCGGTTTTATATGATAGAGCCAGACATGAACACGGCTCCATTTATCTACGACACTCTTGAAGATGGCACTCCAGTTTATGCTGTAAGCAAAACAGCGATTACGGATGGCGAGTATCTGTTTACAAACCGTGAAACGACTTTCTTTGAAGAGGCAAAAGGCCTATTTTTATATGGTGACTACGTTGTAGATGATTGGACCTTTAATGCTATGCTAACCCATTCTGAGTCAGAGAATAATTTTCAAAATATCGGCTTGGACTTTAGGCATACTGGCCATCATAAGGCGACAACAAAAGTTAATGGTGTAAATGTAGCTACTGTCCCTACAGGAATCGACATCCAATTAGATTCTGGTGAAGGTAATTTAGATCGTGCATTTATCGATGCAACAGGCTGGGATAATTACAACTACGACGTAGATTGGCAAAGCCCAACAGCTTTAAATGCATTATCTTTAACAACAGCGGATGCTTTAAATGATAACAGACGACTAAGCCACTACATTACCGGTAGGATAGATAACCCTATCCGTAAAATGACAAGCGGTGAGTTTGATGCTAAGCGCTATGTAGACTTTGGCTTTGGGGATGTTCTAAATTTTGGCTCTATTAAGTTTGGTGCAAGATATAGCCGTGAGGTATTAGAAAACTTTGACCAAGGGATTGGCGCGGCTGGCGTAAATGCTAATGCAGTAGGTAGTTCTGCTATTAGTGACTCACTTTTGTCTGACGGACAAAGTGAATTTTTTAACGGTAACTTCCCTGGCACATTTGGTGCGGATAGCGGCTGGAGAACGTTTGAAAACTTATCTCACATTGCAGCTTTGACTGATGGAATTGCCGATCTTGAAGGCGGTATCAAAGCTGGTAATACAGGTTTTTATGAACGTTTTAACGGCCCACATCCACAAAGGTATGCAACAAACTTTGATGTTGAGCAGACAATAACAGCAGCTTACGTTATGACCGATTTAAGTGGTGAGCTTGGCGATGTAATGTGGACCGGTAATGTTGGTATGCGTTATGTTCACACAAATAACGACTTTAATGGTATTAGACGTGACCGAAGTGCCGGCGATGTTTTAGTAGATACTAAAATAAGTGATGATTACGATCACTGGTTACCATCAGTTAACTTTGCTTTTGATTTACGTGAAGACCTTGTTTTGCGTACAGCATATAGTAAAGGGTTTGTTCGCCCGAACCTTCGTGTAATGACGCCAACTACAGAGGTAAGAGGCGGTAATACAAGTGTAACAGTTGATAAACCAGCAAGTTTTGTAAAACCATATGATGCAGATAACTACGATATGTCATTAGAGTGGTATAACCGTGACGGTAGTGCTATATCTGTAGGCGTATTTTATAAAGAACTTACGGGCTTTTTTGAGGATAGAGAAAGCTGCCCTGAAGGCGACCCGCTTATAATTGAAGCGTTAGGTAGCGATGTGGTTCGTGAAGATAACCCAGCTACAGGTGGTTTTGTTTGTACACAGGTTGAACCATTTACTGGCGATGATGGCACGGAAAACTTTCGGTCTGTTAGAATCAACGAGAAGTTTAACGATGATGAAACCATTGAGTTAACAGGTATTGAACTAGCTATTCAGCAAAAGCTAGACTTTTTACCATACCCTTGGAACGGTTTCGGTGGTGTATTTAACTACACTTACATTGACCAAGATGGTACCGAAGAAAGTACATTGTATTCTGTTGCACCTGAATCGTTCAATGCAATAGGTTACTACGAAAACGATGGGTTTAGCGTAAGGGTTGCTTATAACTGGAAAGACGACTCATACTTGAAAGGTCAAAACTCTTACTTAGGCGTACAGCCTCGTGTGCAAAAAGCAACAGGCCGTTTAGATTTAGTAACTTCATATAAGTTCACTAATAATTTCAGAGCTTATTTAAGAGGTTATAACCTTACTGATGAGCAACGTTATGAGTACTGGGGTAATAACGAAAAGGCGGTTTCGCGTGTTGATTACACTGGGCGTATTTATGAAGTGAGCTTTAGCTACAGCTTCTAAGTAAAAATTAAGTTACTTTTAAAGCCTAATAATTTATTGTTAGGCTTTTTTCATTCCATAAGGTCATAAATGAATTAACTTAGCAATACTAAGAGATTGTTTGCTTAATAATCTATGCTAAAGATAGAGTGCTTAAGTATGCTCAAACTTTAAAGTGCATATATATTTGGTGGATATTTAAATTTGCTTAGCTAAAGGGCACTACCTTTTAGACTGCAGTAACTAGCAATCGTTTATAAAACTAAGCTTAATAAAGACTAGTGAAGATAAATGTGGGGCTATGCATATCCAATTATCTAAACACTATTCGCAGTAAAATAGCTAAAGCTCATAAAGTGATTTAAATAGATAAAGCGTTATAATCAAGTAGAATAATGAACTATTGCGACAGGGGAAGGGTTGAGTTCATATAGTGAACGCAAAGATAAGTAACTAAGCTCGAAAGTTGAGTTTATACAATTTATAAATAGTTATTAAGTTGAGGATAATTACAGTGGCTTCCAGTAATATACCACCTAGAGAGCCGACAATAATATTGTTTATAAGCCATAAACATGAGCCCACAAATACAACCCAGCGCATCTTGATCCCATTGAGACAAAATAAAGCGTACGTACCTATGCATGACCCCGCTATAGCGATATAGTCTGTCCATTGGTTTACTGTTAGATACCCAATAAATGCGGTAAGTATAATGAATAAGCCAGCGACCCATTTCGCTTTTGTTTGTAATGAAGTTGCTGTTCGTCCTGCTGCGAATAAACAGCATAGTGAGGAAGTTACTGCATTTAATAAGTAAAAGTGTAGTGCATGATTTAAGTTCATTAAAATCATCATAATTTTAAAGCGGCGGTCATCTTTTTGGGTAAAACACAGCATTGCTAGGATGTAACTTACAAACCCTAAAGCTTGTGCAAAATAACTATCAAACACATATTCTCCTTTAAATATCGCTAATTGCATGAAGCAGTAATAATTAAACAGCCTTAATAGACTAAAACAGATTTACAGGGAAATAATTGACTGCTTTATTCATGTGTGCTGGTGATGCTTGAAAGTGCAGCAGGGCATTCACCTACGATGGCAATAACATAAACTAGGCTATTCGTCTGTTATATACACTGTACCAACGGTCGATTTTTCTAATAGAGACTGCCATTCACGAGTGTCCCAATTTGCAGAGTTACCTCTACTAATTGCTGTGCGCATATTTCTAACAAATTGGCTAAAATCTCTTGCATCCCTATCACGGTAAGACAACGCCAACAAATAGTAGTACTCAGGATTATTGCCATGTTGATGTTCAATATTTTTCAAATCTTGCACGGCCGATTCAATATCCAGCAAAAACTTATCCTTGGCTGTGAGCTTAATATCAATAGCTCGAATTGCTGAATTTATATGACCTTTGCTCATTGCAGACGAAAACCAAAATAACGCTTTGCTTTGATCTTGTAGCACCCAAGGGCTCGAATTTAAAATCATTGCTAAGCGAAACTCGGCACGAACAAGGCCATATTTGCTTGACTGGGATATCCAATTAATTGCTTCAGGAATATTTCGCTGTTCACGGTAAAGTAACATCCCGTATTCAAACATCGCACTAGGGTGGCCTTGTTTTGCTAGAGCTAATAGTTTTTGTTCTGCTTCTTGTGGGTTAGAAGTGAGCCAAGGGAAGTTGAGTAATGCCATCGCGTACTGATATCGTTCGTTAAGCTTTGTTCCATTTGCTAACTTTTTAGAGGTGCGTAATATTTGTGCGTACATCGCCTCGTTTTTATCAATCAATATCGATCTTGAATAAACGGCTGCACCAAGAAACACTCTGTGAACAAAATTTGTCTGTTGATTATTTATCGATGGTTTCGGTTGAGGGAAGAGAATAAATTCGTTAATCAGCCTTGCAGCAGACCCACCAATGTTTTGCACTTCAAAATAATTACGAATAGATCCATCGGCAGCAATATCAATATCTAATATTAGATAAGGTTCTTTAGGGGTAGACATATAAGTGGCATCTTCATTTCCACCTTCTTCAATGGCTAAGTTATTTAAACTAGCAATTGAATCTTCCATGAAGTCATCACTATAGAAAGTACGCTTTAACTTCTCACGGCCGTCAAAAGTAATTTTTGTAGGCAACGAATTATCTAGAACGACAGGGAAGTACTTAGCATCAATAGCTTGTTTACCAAGCTTTGCTTTATAGTCGTTCATTATCTTGCTAAAAGCTGTTTTTGTTTCAGGTGCTAGAGCCGCTAGTGTGTTATCTATCACTTTTTGTGCATCAAAATAATCATATTCAGCTGCTAAAGAGTAGTAAATAAGAGCAGTGATAACATCTTGTTCTACTCCCAAGCCTTTAGCGTACATTCTTGCTAACTGATAATATGCATGTGGATTACCTAGCTTCGCAGCGTCCATATAGCCAGCTTTCGCCAATTCATATTTTTGAGCAGTGAAATAACCATCAGTTTTTAGAATATCGGCAGCCTGTAATGTAAATGTATTTATTACCGTAGCCAATAATAACCATCTTATTGTTGTTCTCATTAGATTTCCAATATAGATAATGCCGCTGCGAAGAACCAATTACTTGTAGAATAAAGCCTCATAATTGACTTTATGAGGCTTTGAATTTTTATTGCATTAACCTAAGTGGAATACCTGGTTAATAGGGGTAATAACAGGGGAATTATCGTCGTTCGTTTCCATAATATCAGCCATATATGCCCACCACTTCTTTACAATTGGCGCTAAAGGTAGTGCGTCCATTGTGTGGTTGTCTTCTCTTTTTAATACAGCAAAAAGTTTATTTGATATTGGGTCATGAAATATTGAGTAATCAGAAACCCCTGCATTTTTTAACTCTGTCACAAGCTCAGGCCATATTTCGTCATGGCGCTTTTCGTACTCAGCTTCATGGCCAGGTAGTAAGGTCATAGTGAATGCAATTTTTTCCATGTTTGTGTCCCTATTTATTAAAATTATCCAAGTAGCTCTGCCATTGTGTCTGAGTTGTAATTTCACCAGCAGCTTCCCATGCAAACCCTGCATAGTATTCAAGTGAGCCATTTTCTTCTGAATTAGTGAAAAGCCAAATATGACTCTCATCTTTTGTTTCTTTAGATATATGTTTAATATCTTGTACTTTTTTAGGCTCAATAATGACACCAGTGCCTAAAGCCTTGGTATCAAATTCTTCCCAAGCGGAAATTCTCCCTGCGCTTTTATTATGAGCTACAGTGGCTTTTCCATCATGGGTAGTAATACCGATGGCAATCGGAAGTGAAGCAGGTTTACCATCTAGCTTAAACACTGAGTTCACTTGATATAAGTTGGAACCCATTGGTAATGAGATTGTTTTTGATTCATTAACACGCCCTAATGGTGTTTGAAATTCATATTCTAAAGTAAATACAACTTTCTCTGGACCGTTTTCGTGTATTTTATAATTTTTATAATTGTGAGCAGTGTAGTCTTTACCATCAACCCAAATAGCAGAGCCGCCAACACCACGGCTAATACCTACATGGTATGGGTCGTAGCCTTCACCCGTATCTGTGTGATACGAACCGGTTTGATTAAAAGTTTCTTCATACCATTTATCGATAATCGAGTAGTCTACTTTTTTTAACCATGCATCAACACCACTGGCATGGCCTTTTAATGGTGCCGCAGGACCATAAACTCTAAACGCAACTTTGTCATTTTCCCATGCAAAATCGTCCTGTCTTTTTGGGACAAATTTAGCGTAAGCTTTAACTTCTTTATCATATGACTTATTGGGCTTTGAGATAGAAGTACTCTCTACAGAGCAACCTGATAAAACCAAATAGCTTGCAGCTAAGATAAAGAAAGGTGACTTTATTTTTTTAAGTTTATACATAGAAATCCCTATGAGTTGTGTGTTTGTGAGCAGCTAACAGTGCTGGCGGAACAAGTATTTTTATCTTGCAGGGTTTTTGATGAATCATGATTGTTTACAGGAGGAGGCATAGCCGCTGTTTCTGGAATGGAGTAGATAATATTTATGGTTGTAGCAATAATTAAGGCGGCAGTAATATAAATATTTTGTTTATCTGGACGCGTTTTTGCTTTTCTAACTTTATTTTTTTCCGAACCAGAAAGCATTTGAGTGTCTCCTACTGTAGATAAAATAACTTATTGCATAAAGATGATTGATATTGCATTATTATGATTGACATTGCAACAGGATGTGCCGCATATGCATTAAACTAAATTTCGTTAAAAATAAAAGGAAATGCATACAATGAATAGGCGTCAGTTTCTTATTGGTAGCGCTGGTTTAGCTGCAACGTCGTTAACTGGATGCGAGTTAAACTGGTTAACACAATTAAAAAAAGAATACCCAAATGTGTTAATGCTCATTATTGATGATTTAAATGACTGGATTGGTCCACTAGGAGGCCATGCTAGTACTAAAACCCCTAATATCGATCGTTTGGCCAATGTGGGCACTGTGTTTACCAATGCGCATGCACCAGCACCACTGTGTGGCCCATCGCGTGCTAGTATTATGACAGGCTTGGCGCCATCGACTACGGGGATTTATGGGCACGTTGAAGACAATGATATTAAGTCTGCAAATGATAAAGCAAGTCAGTCAATCTTTTTAAGCGAGTATTTTAGTCAACATGGTTATTATACTGCCGCAGTGGGTAAGGTTTTTCATAAGAGAGTAGCTGATGCCAGCTTTGATAAATATGGTGGCCGAGCCAAAGGGTTTGGTCCTTATCCTCCAGAAAGAATGAAGTGGCACGATCCCAGAACAAATACCGACTGGGGTGCGTTTCCTGATACTGATGAGCAAATGCCTGATTTTGAATCCGCACAATGGCTAGCGGAACAGTTAGGAGAAGATTACGATAAACCATTTTTTATGGTTGGCGGGTTTCTTCGTCCACATGTTCCTTGGCATGTACCAAAAAAGTGGTTTGATATGCACCCTATCGAAGGAATTGAGTTACCACCTTATTTTAAAGGTGACTTAAATGATGTCCCCGAGATTGCAAAAGCTGTCACCGAATTACCTATGATGCCCACTACAGAGTGGGCGATAGAAAATGATGAATGGAAAAACATGGTACAAGCTTATTTAGCTAGTATTTCGTTTGTCGACTCTTGTATCGGCACAGTTCTGGATGCGCTTGAAAATAGTCAGTACGCAGAAAATACAGCAGTAGTATTGTGGGGAGATCATGGCTATCAGTTAGGCGAAAAAAGTAAATTTGCTAAAATGGCTTTATGGGAAAGGGCCACTCGAACACCGTTGATAATTAAACCGCCAAAGTCTTCGACCAAACAAGTGAGTAATCGCCCTGTTAGTCTCTTGGATTTGTATCCTACATTGATCAAAATGTGTGGTTTGCCTGATAACCCTCTAAATGAAGGGCAAGACTTATCACCATTGCTAAGGAAACCAGATGCGCAGTGGGAACATGCGGCAGTAACGACTTATGGGCCAAATAACCATGCAATTAGGACAGACCGGTATCGCTATATCCGTTACGAAGATGGAACAGAAGAGTTATACGATCATGAGAATGATGAAAATGAGTGGAACAATGTCGCTACTTTAGATAAATACCAAGCAATTAAAAAGCGTTTAATTGGCTTTTTGCCCAAAGAAAATGCTGAATGGTCAGCTGTTTCTGATTATACCGGCAATACATACTTCTCAGAGCTGACTAAAAAGCATTAATGAAAGAATAGAGATAAAAGCCATTAGATTAGAGAGTAGTAACTTGCTAATGGCTTATTAGTTTTAATATTGAGCCCCCTTAGCTTTTTAGTTAAGGGGAGTTCATTTAAATTTAAACGTAGCGATTTACAATATTCTCAAGTAGCTCCTGACGACCAGAGACTTGCTTAGGGTCAATATTATTCTCATGAACGAACGAAGCTAGACTTTCCAATGATTGTTCACCTTTTAAAATGCTTTGGCCTAGGTCTTCTTTCCAGCCTGCGTAACGTTTTTCTACAAAGTCAGAAAGCTCGCCGCCTTCAATCATTGCTGCTGCATTGAGTAATGCTTTTGCCATCGTATCCATACCACCAATGTGACCGATGAATAAATCATCGCGTTCACACGATTGACGGCGAAGTTTAGTATCAAAGTTGAAGCCGCCCGTTGTAAAACCACCCATTTTTAAAATTTCGTAAACAACAAGTGTGCACTCAGCTACATCGTTAGGAAATTGGTCAGTATCCCAACCGTTTTGCATATCGCCACGGTTAGCATCAATACTACCCATAATGCCTTCTGCGCAAGCAACTGCAATTTCGTGGTGGAAGCTATGACCCGCAAGTGTTGCGTGGTTTGCTTCAATGTTTACTTTAATTTCGTCTTGTAAGCCGTGCTTGTGTAGAAAGCCTGCCACTGTTGCTGTATCGTAATCGTACTGGTGCTTAGTTGGCTCTTGTGGTTTTGGCTCAATTAATAATGTGCCTTTAAAGCCAATTTTTTTCTTGTGTTCTACCACCATTTTCAAAAAGCGTGCGTACTGCTCGCTTTCTTGCGCAAGGTCTGTATTTAGTAGTGTGTCGTAACCTTCACGACCACCCCAAAGTACGTAGTTTTCACCGCCTAAACGATGCGTAATTTCCATTGCATGTTTAACTTGCGCTGCTGCATATGCATACGTATTAGGATTAGGATTTGTTGCACCACCGGCACAAAAACGTTTGTTTGAGAATAAGTTAGCAGTACCCCAAAGTAATTTTACACCTGTACGCTGCATTTCTTTTTCTATAATGTTTGCTATGTGCGTTACGTTATCGTGGCTTTCTTGTAGTGTTTTACCCTCAGGTGCAATATCAACATCATGAAAACAAAAGTAAGGAACGCCTAGTTTTTCGAAAAATTCAAAGGCTACTTTTACTTTTTGTTCAGCAAGTTCTAATTGGTTGCCTACAGGTTGGATCCAAGGGCGGTCAAACGTACCTTCACCAAAAATATCGAACCCTGTAGAACAAAAATTATGCCAATAACAAGCTGCAAAACGAAGGTGCTCTTTCATTGTTTTACCAAGAACGACTTTGTTTTCGTCGTAGTAACGAAATGCAAATGGGTTTTTAGAGTTTTCACCCTCAAATTTAATTTTTTCAACGTTTGTAAAAAATTGCTCGCTCATTTTGTGCTCCATTAATTTTATAATAGTGTTTTAAAAGTATGTTTTTACACTTTGATAAAGTGCTTTGTATGTCGTGTATTGCTGTGCGTAAAAGTCTTGCATGATTGGATCTGGCTCAATGATTTGCGTTACTTTGCCGTTAACACACACTTGTTGTGCAGAGAGTTGTGTTACTGCTATTCGGGCAAGTCTTGCAGCGCCAAATGCGGGGCCAACTTCTGAGCCTTCTCGGTAAATTAGGGGGCGGTTGAGTACACTTGCGATGATTTTTCCCCACAGTGGGCTTTTAGCGCCACCACCAATAACGGTTACATCGTCAATTTGTGCGCCAGCATCAAGCAGTACTTGTTGGCCATCGGCAAAGGCAAAAGCAACGCCCTCGAGTACTGCGCGGCCAAGAGCTGCTGCATCGGTGTCGCTGTCTAAACCAAAAAACACGCCTTTGGCATCGGGGTTATTATGCGGCGTACGCTCGCCAGTTAAATAAGGTAAAAATATCACGGAGCTTGGTTTGCTAAAGTCGCATTTACTTACTTGTTCAAGGAGTGCGCCTTCGTTTTTAAAACCAGTTAATTTAGTTACCCAGGTTAAACAGCTTGCTGCGCTTAACACCACTGACATTTGGTGCCAGGTGTTTTCAATACAATGACAAAAAGTATGTACAGCACCTTCTGGGTTAGGCAGGTATTTTTCGTTGGCAACAAAGTAAACGCCCGAAGTACCTAACGATAAAAATGCTTTTTTAGGCCTAACTATGCCAACACCGGCAGCGCCTGCGGCATTATCGCCACCGCCTGCCACAACAGGTACTTGCTCCATTCCCCATTTAGCAGCTACTTGGGCTGTTAATTTGCCCGTAATTTGTGTGCCTTCAAAAAGGGTAGGCATGTGTAGCTCTGTTAAGTCGCAGGCGCTGAGCATTTTTTGCGACCATGCTCTTTTTTCTACGTCTAGCCACAGTGTGCCCGCTGAGTCAGACATGTCTGATGCAAAATCGCCGGTCATTAGAAAGCGTAGGTAGTCTTTTGGTAGTAATACTTTGGCTACTTTTGCAAAGTTTTCTGGTTCAAACTCTTTTAACCACACCAATTTAGGCGCAGTAAAACCTGGCATTGCTATGTTGCCGGTAATGTTACGAGAGTTAGGTTCGCGTTTTTCAAGCTCTACACATTGTGCAGCACTGCGCCCGTCGTTCCATAAAATGGCTGGGCGAATAATATTATTGTTTTTATCAAGCAGCGTTGCGCCATGCATTTGCCCAGAAAGGCCTACAGCTTTTACCGATTTTAGTAATGCAGGATGAGTATTTTTAAGCTCCTCGATTGCACTACAGGTAGCAAGCCACCAATCTTCAGGGTTTTGCTCTGAAAAAAGAGGGGCTGGTCGTGAAACGCTTAAAGATCCACTTGCTTGAGCAAGCAATTGGTCTTGCTCGTCTAAAATAATTACTTTTACACCTGAAGTGCCTAAATCGATACCAAGGAACATAATCAAAATTTACCATCTATTTGTGTTAGCGCTAACATAAGCGATCGCTTGATGTTAAGTCAATAGTTGTGTTTAATTAGCCATTAATAGAGTCTTTATTGAACTTTTCATTAGGATGCGTTGTTGCGCCGCTTTGTTTTTTGTGCTTTATTGTTACCGCTAACACTTCCATGTGTGGAAAATAATAATAAGATGTCCAACAATCGGTATGGAAACAGCCGTTTTAAGCGTGCGTCCTGAAAGCTATCGATAGGCAAGCGCTATATATCAATAAAAAGATTATTAATAGGTAATTAAAAACATGGCTGAGCCTAGAAGAACAAGAATTCAAGATGTAGCTGAGCAAGCTGGTGTGTCCATGATGACGGTTTCACGAGTACTCAACCAAGATAAAAAAGTGAGCAATAAAACTCGCGAAAAGGTAATGGCGGTTGTTGAGAAGCTAAATTACCACCCTAATGTGTCTGCAAGACGTTTAGCGAGCAGTAAATCTTTTTTTATTGGCTTGTTATACGATAATCCTAGTGACTCATATATCAGCCAGTTTCTCTTAGCTGCACTAAAAAAGTGTCGTGCTTTGGGTTATCACCTGGTTGTAGATGAAGCCCACTTAGATATTAATAAAACGATAGAGTCAGTTAAACAGCTAATAGACGTTACGCAGGTTGATGGGATGATTCTATTACCACCGATGTGTGACAACGAAGATGTGCTAGAAGTTCTTACCAAAGCAAATGTACCATTTGTGAGAATAACGCCAGATACTAAATTAAATAGTTCTCCCTATATTTGTATGGACGATTATCAAGCTGCATTTGATGTTACAGAGAGGCTAATAAATCAGGGTCATAAAAAAATTGCTCATATTATTGGTAATAATAATCAGGGTGTAAGTCGTTTGCGCTATCAGGGATATTTAGATGCGTTGCGTTCTAATAAAATTATTACCCCTCCAGAATACATAGAGCAAGGAAGCTTTACTTACCAATCGGGAATGGAAGCTGCAGTTAAGTTACTTGCATTAGATGATAAGCCTACAGCGATATTCGCAGCAAATGATGATATGGCTGCAGCCGTTATATCAATTGCACAACAACAAGGTATTAATATTCCAGGCGCTCTCTCAGTGGTTGGCTTTGATGATACTCAGCTTGCTCGATCGGTATGGCCGCATATTTCAACCGTTAAACAGCCGATAAATGAAATGGCCGAATTGTCAGTTTCGTTACTTGCTTCTGGCCAATATGACAATAAGAGCAATTTAAAAAGTTTGGAATTAAGACATATTTTAGATTTTGAATTGATAGAGAGAGAGTCGAGCTCTATCAAATAAAGTTGCAGCCAGCTTTTATTCAAAATTTGTATAAGAACAACAACACACAATATGGATACTTATGAACAATAAAGAGAATGTACTTTTAATTGTCATGGTTTGCTTTGCTGCAACGATTGGCGGGTTTTTGTTTGGTTTTGACAGTGGTGTGATAAATGGCACCGTCGATGGTTTACAAGCAGCGTTTGGATCAAGCAGCGTAGGCACAGGTTTTAACGTATCGAGTATGCTTATAGGTTGTGCTATCGGTGCGTTTACAGCAGGACGGTTGGCAGATAAATTCGGCCGTCGTCGCATTTTACTTTTTGCAGCTGTATTTTTTATTATCAGTGCCTGGGGCTCAGGTATTGCAGATGCTTCTATTGAGTTTGTCATCTATAGAGTATTAGGAGGCCTAGCAGTTGGTGCTGCTTCTGTGATGACTCCTGCCTATATAAGTGAGATTGCTCCAGCTAGATATCGAGGGACACTCTCCACATTACAGCAGGTTGCTATTATTTTTGGTTTGTTTTGTGCTTTTGTAAGTAACTACTTTTTAGCGGATACTGCCGGAGGATCAACTAAATTATTTTGGCTTGGTTATGAAACGTGGCGTTGGATGTTTTGGGTTGAACTACTTCCTGCCAGCTTATTTCTTATAGCTTTGTTGTTTATTCCGGAAAGCCCACGTTATTTAATGATGGTTGGGAAAAAAGAGTCAGCGGTCCGTGTGCTATCGAACTTATATGGCCAAGAAACGGCTCTAATCAAAAGAAATGAAATAGAAGCATCATTAGCTACCGATAAACACCAACCCAAACTATCAGACTTAATTGATAAGTCTAAAAATAAATTACGCCCTATCGTTTGGGTCGGTATCGGGCTGGCTACATTTCAACAATTAGTTGGTATAAACGTCGTCTTTTATTACGGTGCCGTGCTTTGGCAAGCTGCGGGCTTTAATGAATCTGATGCATTGCTAATTAATATTATTAGTGGGCTTGTAAGTATTATCGCTGTATTTATTACAATGTACTTTATTGACAAAATTGGTAGAAAACCATTTTTATTAGTGGGCTCTGTGGGTATGACTGTGACATTGTTCACGATGGTTTATGCCTTTGTTAAAGCTCAAACAGTGGCTTCGGGTAGTTTAGAGTTAGGCGAACAAGGAATTGTGGCTTTAGTGGCTGCAAATGCTTATGTATTTTTCTTTAACTTGTCTTGGGGGCCTGTTATGTGGGTAATGCTTGGCGAGATGTTCCCTAATCAAATTCGAGGTTCAGGTCTTGCTGTTGCAGGTTTTGCACAGTGGATTGCTAATTTTTTAATAACATGGTCATTCCCTATTATGCTAACTAGTGTTGGCCTTGCTGGAGCGTATGGTTTTTATGCGATTTGTGCGCTCATTTCTGTAGTATTTGTATTTATGTTCTTACATGAAACAAAAGGTAAAGAGTTAGAGGATATGCAAGGCTAAATCTGTATTTGATGCAACTGTGTGGGGCGAATGAAGTAAAACCCCCACCCTTTACCCGAAAAAAAATTTATAGTTGGCAAATTATAATCTAGGAAAAACATGAAATTATATACTATATCCATGTCTTTATGCGTAATGCTATTGAGTGCCTGTGGTGGAAAAGCTAATGCCTCTGCTGTTGATTTATCACAGGCATCTACGCCGAAAAAACCAAATATTTTAATGATTGTAGTTGATGATTTAGGTTGGTCTGACGTAGGTTACAACCAAACAACCGACTTGTTTGAGACACCTAATATTGATGAGCTTTCAAAACAAGGTTTACGTTTTGATCAAGCTTATGCGGGTGCTGCTAATTGTGCACCAAGTCGCGCTGTTTTAATGTCTGGTCAATATGGTCCACGTCATGGCGTTTATACGGTGTCTCCTTCAGCCAGAGGGAATGAGAAGGCGCGAAAGTTAATCCCGATTAAGAATAAACGTGGGCTTAGTACAGATGTAATTACTATAGCGGAATCATTGAAAACTGCAGGATATAGCACTGGTTCTTTTGGGAAATGGCATTTAGGCGCAGATCCTGATAAGCAAGGTTTTGATGTAAATGTTGCCGGTAGTCACCAAGGTATGACATTTCATTACTTCAGCCCATACAAATTACCGAACATTGAAGATGGCCCAGAAGGTGAGTATTTAACCGATCGCTTAACCAACGAGGTGATTGACTGGGTTAAATCAAGCAAAGACCAACCGTTTTTTGCTTATGTGCCTTATTATACCGTGCATACTCCTTATCAAGCTGTTATTGATAAAGTGGATAAGTATCATAAAAAAGGCATAAGAAGTAAGCGAGAAGCAACCTATGCTGCAATGGTTGAACACATGGATGATAATGTTGGCCGAATCCTGGAAATGTTATCGTCTGAAGGTTTAGCCGATAATACCGTTGTTATTTTTACCTCTGATAATGGTGGTTACCGCATGACGTCTTTCCCTACGCCACTTCGAGGCGGTAAAGGCTCTTATTATGACGGCGGTTTACGCGTACCATTAATTATTCGTTGGCCAGAAAAAGTTAAACCAGGCCTTGATCATACCCCAGTAATTAATGCAGATCTTTATCCGACTTTAGTTAATATCACTAAATCAAAACAGCCTAACCAAGTATTAGATGGTGTTGATTTAACGAAACACTTATTAGGTAAAAAAAGAATTGCCGAGCGTGATTTGTTCTGGCATTTCCCTATTTACTTACAGGCTCATAATGCGCTAACCGACCAAGGGCAAGATCCACTATTTAGAACGCGTCCGGGGAGCGCGATTAGAAGTGGTAACTGGAAACTGATCCAATACTTTGAGAATAATGATTTTGAGTTATATAACTTAGCCAATGACTTAGCTGAAAAGAATAACCTTGCCAGCGAAAAACCAGGCAAAGTAGCGGAATTGAAAATAAAGCTGCAAACATGGCAACAGCGAATAGGTGCCGATATTCCGACAAAACTTAACCATGAATATGATGCGGTCATTAACCAGCGGTTAATTGCTGAGAAGCTATCGCAAATCAGAGAGTAGTAAACGGGCTAAAAGTCATTTCAGATAATAGGATAGTAAACTCAAAATCGCAGAAACTTATATTTAGGTGATATCTGAGTTTGTCACCATATTTTATTTTTTAGCTTAAATAAATAGATATCAAATTTAGTAAATCTATTTCAATTTTAGAGAAATTTATTATGCACTCAAAGCGTAACCTTAAAACTAGATATATGTTTCTTTGCTGCTTAGTTTTTTTATCTGCTCTAATCAGTTTTGCATCGCAATCACGTCAACAAGATCGAACAGTTACTTCAATAGCGGTTGATCGTGTATGGTCTGGGCACAGAATTAAACCTTACTTACTAACTCGAGGCAAACAACAGTTTGTTGCTTATTATGATGCAAATCGTCAAATGACGGTGGCACATAGGCAGTTAGGCGGTAAATGGAGGTACTATAAAGTTGATAGTTGGTTAGGGTGGGACAGTCATAACTATGTCACTATGGAACTTGATTCTGAAGGTTACCTGCATGTAATGGGTAATATGCATGCTGATCCACTCGAGTACTTTCGTATGTCAGAGCCATTGAATATACGTTCATTAAAGCGTGTCTCTGTTATGGCTGAAAAGTCACTTGAAAAAAGAATGACTTACCCTGTATTTCTTCGCAACAAACAAGATCAACTTATCGTAAAGTATCGAGATGGTGGTAGTGGAAATGGTAGCGAAGTTTACAACATTTATAATGTTCAATCGAAGTCATGGAGCAGGTTATACGCCAATACTTTCTTAGATGGAGAAGGTAAAATGAGCGGTTATTTTGAAGGACCAACTCTTGGGCCCGACGGTTTTTTTCACCTTATTTGGGTATGGCGAAATACGCCTAATGCAGCAACTAATCACAGCCTGTCATATGCAAAAAGCGAAGACCTAATTAATTGGCAAAATTCAAACGGTGAAGGTATTTCGTTACCGATTACTGCTAAAAATGCTGAGGTTGTTGACCCTGTCCCACCCTTCGGTGGGATGATTAATGGAAATGTTAAAATTGGCTTTGATCAAAAGAAGCGACCTATCATTTCATATCATAAGTACGATGAAAATGGTGACACTCAAATGTATGTTGCACGTAAAGATGGAGCCGATTGGAAAGCGGTAAAGATTAGTGATTGGAAAGGGTTTAGATGGGAATTTGGGGGTCATGGATCATTAGGCCGCTTTAAGGTTAGGCTGTATGCTCCAGAATTGCTAGCGGATAATAAAATTGGGGTATTAGTAAGGCGAAATGATGATGTTATGCGTTTTATATTAGATAGTGATAGCCTAAAAAGGATCAAAGTTGAAGAAGCAGACATTTACCCTCCCATTATTAATGCTGCAACTGAAGCTGCTAATCCCCACTTATTACAAGATAATGGATTAATTAAATTAGAAAAACATGTTGCTGAGGGTAAAGGAGACTCATCAGCTTTTGATAAAAAATTTTACTTATCTTGGCTTACACAGCCTGGTAATAGAGACAGTGCTCATGGCAATATATCTCAACCGAGTGTACTAATTCTGAGTGGAATTAACGATAGCAACTGACTAATTCTTTATTTGTAGCTTTTCGCTTCAGCCATTATAGGCTTATATGATGGCTGACCTATTTTAGCTCTACCCACCTTATTAACTTGCAATTTAAGTCATATTAAATCAATATTCATCAGATTAGCAGTTCATTAAATGATTCTGACTCATAATCAGTAGACCACAGGTGACAACAATGAAAAAAATAATAAAACCACTTAGTGTTATTTCTATATGTATAGCACTTCTTCTTGCTGGATGTAGCCATAATAAATCTAGTAATGATGAGTACGTAGATTACTTTGCCAATGATGCAATCGGTAATCCTTTAGCCATCGTTCAGCACCCTGCAGGTATTTACCATGACGGAGTAACGTATGTTTCGTATCAAGGGCCCTTAGAAGATCCCTATGTCGCTTCTTATAATCATGAGACCAAAGAATGGAAAGGGCCATACAAAGCTGGCATAAGTGACATGGGCAAAGACCCATCAAAAAGTAAAATAGATAATCACGGTAAACCAACTATTCTTATGGACGATTTAGGTTATATTCATGTATTTTTTGGTGGTCATGGAGGCATGCCAAAACATGGTAAAAACCCATTGGGTAATATTCATTACGGTAGAAATATTCATGCAGTTACAAAAAAGCCTTACGATATTAGTAGCTGGGAAGAGCTAGATACCATACCTGTGTTCGGCACTTATAACCAAGCAGTAAAAATGGATAATGGTGATATTTATTTGTTTTATAGGCATGGAGCGCACCGAAGTGATTGGGTATATCAAAAATCTACCGACCACGGGCGTACATTTGAAAAACCAGTTTCATTTTTAAAACATAAAAGGCGAGATGATATTAAAGCTGTGGATAGCTGGTATGCATGGGTAGAAAAAGGGATAAATGATGAAATTATAATTGGCTACGATTACCATGTTTGCTGGGATGGGAAAGCTGGAATTAATGGGCGAGGTCACACAACTGAGCGACATAATGCATACTACATGACATTTGATACTAAAAATGACGAATGGCATAACATAAAAGGTGAGCAGCTTCCACTTCCAATCACTCGTGAAGTAGCAGATGAAAAGACCCTTGCTTTGAATACCGGTGATAAATGGACCTTTAATGGTACTGTTCATTTAGACTCTAATGGGCACCCTCATTTAGCAACTAATATTGGTAAAGACATTGGGATGAAAACGGGTGGGCCAAAGCAAACAACACATATTCGTTGGGATGGTCATAATTGGCTTGCAAATGATGCCGTTGATTTAAAGTCTGTCTCTAAAAATTATGACACCCGTGGCGATTTTATAGTTAAAAGCCCTAAAGATGTAAGCTTTATTTTAGAATCTAAAGAGGGAAAAGAAGCTGTAATTTCATATTGGAATAGCAGTGATGCAGGCAAAACTTTTAGTAAAGGTGATGAACTTATCAGACGCAGTAATTCAAATTGGGCAATTACCTCAATTATTAAGAATGGACACCCTGATGCTAGAATGATTGTCGCAGAAAAACAAAAAGGAAAAGCCAATAGAAAGGTATATTTAGTTGGCGACAGTGGCCCTATTACCCGCTTAAAGTCAGAAATTGGCAATTAACACAAGCCAGTTACACGATGAATGGTATTTACATTAACTAATGCAAGTGCCAGTCATTGTGTTGATGGTAGTTTGGAGCTACCAAATTGGGTTAAAAATACCCTCCTAGGAGGGTGAGTTCACAACATATAGCCGTTTAATTAGGTAATCATAAAGTTGTTTTTTATTTCTTTCATTTATGTAACATTTAAGCGGCCTTATTTTTATTGGCTGCTCTGTGAAAATGATAACGGGTAAATGCCCGTAAAACATAATTGTTTTTGTGTCGTCAATAAAGGAAATATTTAACTTAGGCACAATGGGTAATGGACGTTTTATCCGCACATATTCTCCAGCCTTTTTGTTGATCAAAGCAATTTCTTTATCCACCCACGGAGCCCATTGTGCCTTAGTTTGTCCTGACGGTGGATTATTCTTACTTCTTTGTAGATAGTCTAGAAACTCACTTTTTCTTATTCTGCGCATGCTGTTTTTATTACACCATGTAAATCCAACCCGCTTTACAGGTGAACTAGTAGTTTTAATTAAGCGATAAATCTGAAGTGTAATTGCGTTTGGGCATACGCTCTGTATTAACTCACGTTTTTTTGTTTGATTTAGTGTGCTTGAGTTAATTAAAGTTTTAATTTTTAATTTTAGGTGATTGCATTGATAGACTAGCTCTGAAATACGCTCTCGATGCACTGGGTTTAATTGAATAACTCCTGGTAAACGAAATGGGTATTTCGCAGAGTATTGGTAATCTGGCGTAAATCTAGAGAATGCACCCGTAGCCATACTTAGAGCTGTGAAGCCGGTAAAAGACTCTGGCTCGATGAATTCCCACCCACTTGAGTCTGACATATCACCCGCTACAGCAGGTAACTTATAGCACTGCGCATGGATTACTTCTGTTTCCAATAAAGATTGGTTTAGTAAATCTGTAAATTGTACTAGCTGATTATACGTATAAGCTATTTCCGTATATAAAGACATAAAACTATACCATCATACTAAATATTAATAATATGTCAGACTTTTACCCTGGTGTATAGCCGATAATTTAAATAGTAACCGTTTAATGAAAGAAGCTTAAAAGTAGATTTTAGTATGATGGTATAGTAATTGTTTTAGTTACCTTTGCTAAAATTAGTCAGGTATTTAATTGTTAGGGGCGAGATCATGCTCCCTTTTTAAACTCATTCTGAATATCATCTAAATTGTCTAATGAAAACCCTCTATATGAAACTCTATAGCCCTTTTTGTTTAAGTTCTGCAGTAGACTCTTAGATTTCAGTATTAGTTTAGACTCACTATACTTTTTGTATTGGCGCTTAACTTCAGCGATTAAAATTTCTTTATCTAAATCGTTAATAGCAACAATATCAATTTCATCTTCACCTTTACTATTCCAATAACTACCAATATTGTTAAATTGCTTTGATTCTATAATAATAGCTTTAAATAATTCCTCTAACTGGGTACCCGAATACGTATCAAAGTCCCTATATACTATGCGTCTTATGAAGTCGTAGTTCTCTATTTCAACCGCACTTCGGTTACTATATATAAAACGAAACCAAAAGCTTAAAAATTCATCTGCAATCTTATAGCGAATGTCTCTAGAGTTTTCTTTTGCAGTAATCGGCCTGAGCTTAGTAATGATATCAAAATCTTTTTCTAACTTATCTAAGTGTACGCCGACACTAGTATCTAAATAACTCTCTATCCGGGGCCGGCTATTGTAGCCACTGGCTATAGCCCCTAAAATATCAAAATATGCACGGTGCTCAGAGCCAAAATCTTCCACAAGTCGATGCATCCCCTCTTTTATTAAGGGCGAACCATTTGAAATTAGTGTGTCAAAAGGTGAACTACCCGCATTAGTTAGCCACTCAAGGTATTTAGGTATACCGCCAGATAAACACCACCAAATAAGCATATCGTTTGGAGTATATTTATCGTTATCCTTCATAATTGCTTTTATATAATTCGGCGCCAAAGGGTTAACTTTAAAAAAGTAATCATCGCGGTTAAGTAATGGCTGCTTTTCATCCTTAAAGATCCTTGTCATTAAATTGTACATAGACCCGCAACAAATCAAATGCATCATCGATTTATTTTTGTATCCGTCCCAGAGGTTTTGTAAGTCTGAAAATAGGCTACTATTTACTCGTTCAATATCCTGAAACTCATCAATAACGACAGTAATAGGTGTATGTGTGGAGTAATCGAGTAAGTATTCATATATATCTTTCAAAGACTCTGGCTTAAAGAACTTTGTGTTCAATTCATTTTGCAATATAGTTGAAAATTCGCTGACTAATGCACTTTCAGATTTTCGACTTACAAATAAATAAAGGTGTTTCTGCGCAATACCTTGAAAAGCCTCATGAAGTAAACGTGTTTTTCCAACACGCCTACGACCAACAACGACACTTAACCGACCTTTAGATTGTCCGATTTCCTCAGAGATCGTTCGCAACTTATTAAGCTGGACTTCTCTATTATAAAATTTTTGCATACATTAGCTCACAAATACACTGTCATTTAAATTACAGTAATTATTATTACGGTAGTCATAATAAGTATATATCAACATTAAAACAAGCTATTTAAAACATCCTCATAAGCTTTCTCTTCATCATTAACAATATACAAAGCTGTTGTAACTTCTTTCGCATGGCCTAAAAGCTTACTAATACGACTAATTTTGACTCCTTTATCATCAAGCCAGGTCGCGTAAGATCGTCTTAACGAATGAGGGGAAACTGTGTTGTACTTTCTGCATAACTCATAAATTGCATTTCCTGTTAAAAAGTTATTTTCTCTTATAGAAAAACTACCGTTCTTGGATACTTTTATGAAAATCGGGCCGCTCAGTATGCCTCTTATACTTATCCAGTCTTCTAAAGCCGCTTTAGTTACAGGGTGAAGCGCTATATATCTTTCTTTATTACCTTTACCAACGACCTTAATATATTGAGAGCTAATAAAAATAGTACGTCGCTTACTTATTTCGATATTTAAGGAGGAGAGTTGAATATTTGCCAGTTCATTTCTTCTGAGCCCAGTACCTATCAATAAGTGAAAGATGGCTTTATCTCTTATTAGTTTTACTTTATTAAATGGGTTGCTAGTTTCAATGCGTAGAAGTAAAGCTTGAAATTCATTTCGATCAATTACTTTATGTTTTTTTATACGTGAACCGGTGGAACCTTTAACTTTTAAAACCCCATCGAGCTGAAGGCGAGATATTTGGCCAAGTAAATATGCGTGTTCGCATACGCTTTTGGCTATAGAGACGTAAAGTGAAATGGATTTTGGTGAGAGGTCTTTATCTTTTAATGTATTAATTAAACTATTTATATCTACAGATGTTATTTCGCGCCAATTAATATCGTAAAAAGATGAATAGTTATTGTGTTTTGCTATTGCTTGTAAGCAACGTATTGCTGTTTGTTTTGAGGTATCAGCATTTAATGAATGTATGTAGTTAAATATCGGACATTTATTATCAACACGTACAGTATGTATTAAATTCTGTTTTGTTGTTGGCAATTGCTTAACATCATGGTTCATAATTTTTTTTAGCCTACTTTTCATAATGCCCCCAACTTCCTTCAACATATTAACCTACATATTTATACACTTAAACATTACTTGTGTAAATGTCCATTTACACAAACTAATATATTATGTTAAATTGCTGGTAAAATGTTTTTTTCTAGCTACTATCCTAATATTTTAATTAAAGAGATGCCTTTAAATTAGCAAAATAGGACAGGGAGATTAAATAAAATATAAGAAGAAAAGCGATCTTTGCTATTTCTAATTTACTTGGAATTGCAAAGAGGTTGAGGTTACATGAAAGCAGTTAGTGTGCTCAAAAATCTTATTCATAATGGCTAAACTTAATATTATTTTATTCTGATATTTACTACCTTTTTAAACTACTGGTAGCAACCTTCCTATCTGGGTCAAAAATATTATAAAAACACTGAACCACATTAAACTCAACTTGTAAAAGTAGAGTACAGGCCTCTAAAACATCTTAAATGCAAAGCAGATTTTTACTAACCTATCTCAATAATTGCTTACATTTTGAGGTTTAGGCACATTTAAAACCATTAAGTGCTTTCGCGTGCCTAAATTACACCTAAAAATAATAATAAATGGGCCTCAGTAGATTAAAAGCTGATCCCTATAATACAGTTGATCTAGATTCAGCATATTCTCGCCACTGTTTTTTATACCCTGAGAGGTTACTAAGCTCAGTAATTGACGAAGGTTCACATTCAATTTCACACTGAACATTGCCCCAATCAGATAAATAACCAGCACCTTGTACTGTCCCTGTAGAGTCCTTTGATAGAATCACTTTATTATTCTCTCTTAACTGATTTAAAACCGCGCATAATATAGGGTTTTTCAAAAAAGCTCCTTCGATAAAAATGTCGCCTTTGGCGCCCAACATATCCAGTTGGTAATCTATCATTAAAGCACTGTATATCGTTGCTAATGCAATACCACTTACTTTATCTGTATTGGTAGTAAAACCACACATAGCACCTCCAAATGGGCCACTTCCATTACTGAAGTCAGGCAATGCAAACACTTGTTGATCAATAACATTTTGAATGTCGTCAACATTAAATTGCTCGCCAAGCCAGGAGCCAGCTTGCTCACAAATAGCTTCAAATTCTCTGCCGCCCATGAAGCGAGCACAAGCAATCGGCTGCTGCATAGCATCAATATTAGCGAGCATATCTTTATCAGCATCAAGGTTACTGAGTGGGACCTGAGATGACATCAAAATAGTCCAAGTTCCAGTCGATATTACGGTGAAAGGTGCTTTATTTTGGGTCAGTTTATATCTTAAAAAACTCGCATTGCTATCATGAATACCGTTAAAAAAGTGGCATTGTGGGTCAAGCCCAAGCTCAGCTATAAGTGAAGATGATACTTTGCCGCAATTAAACCAAGCGGGTTTGATATCAGGGAGTAATTTCTCGCACCCTAAATATTCAACCAAAGAGGAGTAGGTATTACTCTTAATTGACCATAGATCTGTATGGCAACCCAAGGAAGTTATTTCATTTACTCTTTGTCCGGTAAAGCGCCATACCCAATATTGAGGATACATGAGTATATCCGTGACCTTTGCAAACTCATTTGGGAATTTTGTTTTAAGCCAATATAATTGACGACCTAAATTCAATCCAGCCGGTAATGACGGTGAAAAAGTATCATTGAACGGTGGCCGAATACTTTCATATTCAGGGCTTTGCTCATAAACATCTGCGTATTCATAATCCAGAATAGGGAGCACAAGACCATCGGTACCTATCGAGTTACGATCAATCAACGCCGCAGTCGCTCCATGTGTTGTTATATTAATCGCATTGATTCTGTATTTTGGTGTGATCTCTTTAATACCTGCAATCAGCCAGCCCCAAATCTCGCTTGTATTAATACTAGGGAAATATCCTTCCTTTATTACTGTATTTTTCATTTGTTTGGAAAATACAGAATTATATTTATTATCTAACACATGCAGCTTTACATGTGTTTTACCTATATCTATCACCAAAGAATACAGCGTCATTTCAGTCATTTTTATTACTTATTATTAATGTAATTAGAAACAGAACTCATCTTTGCCAATGCTTTTGTCGACTAAATTTAGTCGAAAACGCCGCAGCATAACTAAGACAAGATATTATATGCATCTTAGTTTACACACATAAGGCGTGATTGCAAATGATTAGTTTGGATTGAATTTGAGTGGAGTGTGTTTTTTGTGGGGGAGTGTATTTTAAATTAGCTGCTCCACTGAATAACATAATTCATTTACTAAATGGGAAATTTAGACGTGTAACTATTCGTAAAACCTATTTTTTCCTTTTTAACTTATATAGTGATAAACTTTTGGTACTGTATATGTATTATGAAATACATATAGCCCTTTTTGGTAAATGGAATAGTTATAAATGTTAGAAAAACATAGACAGCAGCTGATTAAAGAAATAGTAGATCGCGAAAGTTTTGTTAGTGTAAAGGTTTTAACTGATAAATTATCTTCATCTGAAGCAACCATTCGCCGAGATTTAACAAAAATGTCTAATCGCGGAGAAATTGTTAAAATCAGAGGCGGGGCGGAGTCAAACTCAAATAAGAGAAAAAATATCCAAAGCTCAACGTTTGAGATAGACAAAACAAAACGAACAGATACAAAAAAACTTATTGCGAAAAAAGCTGTTGAATTATGCGAAGATAATGACTCTATTATCATTAACGGGGGCAGCTCAACCTATATGATGGGCGAATATCTGGCTGATAAAAACCTCAACATACTGACAAACTCATTCGTTTTAGCTAATTACCTTTCAGAAAACAGTGATAATTTAGTTTCACTGCCGGGAGGAGAGATTTATCGTGAGCAAGGGATTATATTAAGCTCATATGAAAAAGATAATACTGAACATTACCGTAGCTCTAAAATGTTTATGGGCACACCTGGTATTGGAGCTTTTGGAGTAATGGAATCAGATCCATTACTGATACTTTCAGAGCAAAAGCTTAAAAAGCAAACCGATAAACTCATCATACTGGCTGATAGTAGCAAATTAGGTAAACGAAGCAACTTCGTTTTCTGTTCACTCGAAGAAGTCGATGTACTTATTACGGACTCAAAGGCTGACAAAGAAATGATTCGTTATTTTGAAAGTAAAGATATAGAAGTAATTGTTGTCGATTCTTTAGATAACTAAAACAAAGACAGAGTTCTATTAATATTCAGTAACTTTCAAAATATTTTTTATATAGCTATAGCGCACTTAACATAAGCACGCTGTAGCTAAAATTGTAACTAATCTGCAAACTGTCGCACTAGAGTATTTAATGTCTCTTTTGCATCACCAAAGATCATACGACAATTTTGTTTAAAGAATAACGGATTATCAACTCCAGCGAACCCTGTGGCCATACCACGCTTTAGTACAAACACGTTTTTTGCTAAATCTGCGTTAATCACCGGCATACCATAAATAGGACTGCCAACCATCTCGCGTGCTGCCGGATTGACCACATCATTAGCGCCAATGACTATCGCAACATCAAATCCCTCAATCCTTGGATTAATTTCGTCCATCTCAAACAATTGCTCATATGACACATCCGCCTCCGCTAATAGAACATTCATATGCCCCGGCATCCGTCCTGCAACTGGGTGAATCGCATACGCCACTTCTGCACCATTGTTTTCCAATAACGCTTGCAGCTCTTTCATCGTATGTTGAGCTTGCGCCACCGCCATACCGTAACCTGGAATGACCAGTACGGATTGCGCTGCTTCTAACACATAAAAGGCATCATCTGGACTAAGTGGTTTTATTTCACCTTCGATTTTCATCTCATTCGTGTGCACTTTTTGAAAGCCCGACGTCAAGACATTCATCAATGAGCGGTTCATCGCCTTACACATGATATTTGTTAAAATAATACCACTTGCGCCTACTAACGCGCCGGCCACAATAAGTAAGTTATTCTCCAGTGCGAAGCCCGCTGCACACGCTGCTAATCCTGAATAGCTATTTAGTAAAGAAATGACCACCGGCATATCCGCACCACCAATTGGCAGTACTAACATCACACCCATTAACAGTGCCAACCCAATCGCCACATAATGCCAAGTTGTTATCTCCGATTGTGACACAAGTAAATACCCTGACGCTGCAATCGCAAGAATAAGCACCACGTTCGCAATAGCCTGACCTTTAAAGACTATTGGACGACCCACTATGCGCTCACTTAACTTTGCCCACGCAACAACACTCCCTGAAAAGGTCACCGCACCAATCAGCAAGGCTAAAAAGCTTACTATCAGCACAAATACACTTGCTGAATCATCATTCAAAATGGCTGCATACGCCACCGCTAAACTAGCTAAACCTCCCACACCATTAAACAATGACACAAGCTCTGGCATGGACGTCATTTCAACTTTCTTTGCAGCGAAAAGCCCCACTACTGAGCCAAGCACTATCGCCCCTAAAATGAAATCAAACGAGATAATCTGCTTGTCTAATAAAGTCACCACGACGGCTATTAACATCGCAAGCCCTGACAAAAGGTTGCCTTTTCGCGCTGTAGATGGATGGCTTAATAGTTTTAAGCCAAAAATAAAAAGCAAAGCACACAGCACATACACGCCGTTTATAAATACTAAATAATCAGTCATCTTTCTCTCCTAACGCTTCTTAAACATCGCAAGCATGCGGTCAGTTACAAGATAACCACCCACCACATTGACCGTCGCTAACATGACCGCAGCGGCACCTAACCATGTGGCAAGTGCGTGCGACTCACCACCGGCCAAACTCAATGCACCAATCACCGTGATACCCGATATTGCATTCGCACCTGACATAAGCGGAGTATGTAATGTCGCAGGGACTTTACGAATAAGCTCAAAGCCCACAAAGATGGCGAGCATTAATATAAATAAAAGATAAATACCAGTCATGATGCTTGCTCCACAGGTTGAATTTCTTGTTTCGATCGTAGCTTACTGATTGTTTGATTAGTTATATCGCCTTGATACGTAATGACCGCACTCTTTTGAATTTCGTCTTCAAGGTCAATCACAAAGTGGTTGTTGTCTTTTTGCCAAAACTCACTAACTAAGTTAAATAGGTTATTGGCGTACATTTGTGATGCATTAAGGGCGACTTCATTTGACCAGTTCCCCGTCCCAATGACTTTAACTCCGTCAATCACAGTGGTGTCACCCGCCACTGAGCCAGCCACATTGCCGCCACTTTCCGCAGCCATATCTACAATCACTGAGCCCGCTTTCATTTGCCCAATGGTGTCATGATTGATTAATAGTGGCGGTTTACGGCCAAACAGTTGCGCCGTCGTGATAACAATGTCAGATTGTGCTATACACTGGGCTTGCGCCGCCTGCTGTTTCGCTATTTGCTCTGGAGTCAGTGCTTGTGCATATCCTTGCGCGGTTTGCCCCGTATCACCTAAATCAATGTCTAAAAACTTGGCGCCTAATGAACGCACCTGCTCTGCAACCACCGTACGCGTATCAAAGGCGGTCACTGCCGCACCTAAGCGTTTTGCCGTTGCTATCGCTTGTAATCCCGCCACACCGGCGCCAATGATAAACACTTTCGCTGGCTTAATGGTGCCCGCCGCTGTCATCATCATCGGTAAAATACTTGGTAATTCCGCTATGGCTTTTGTCACCATCACATATCCCGCTAAGCTGGCTTGTGAGCTCAGTGCGTCCATTTTTTGGCAACGCGTGCTTCGAGGTATCATTTCCATACTAAAACTGGTGACCTGGTTTTGGCACAATAGGTCCACATAGTCGTGGCTATTGAATGGATCTAAAAAGCTAATCACGGTCTTATTTTTAGCGTGCACAACATCCTCGGCTGGTAGCTTATCTACCGAGAGGATCACATCCGCTTGTGCTAAAATTTCAACACGGTCTTTAAGCACTGTGGCGCCTGCATTAACGTAGTCTTCATCCGTGATGAAAATACCGTCGCCAAGACCTGACTCAACAACCACTTCAGCCCCTAACAATACATACGCTTTGACATTCGCGGGCAATAACCCACACCGCCGCTCTCGGCTAGCGGCCTCTTTTAAACACACTATTTTGGCCATAAATTTTCCTCATTCCTAAATTTAAGGTGCAACAATTCCTCCAACACATATTGTCGGATAGAAGATAAATACCCACTCGGTGGGCAGTGTAGGGTGACCCCCAAACAAACAAGGCTAAGGATAGCTTCATCACAATTGTTTAGGGATGTAACGTACCGGCGGTCGCCGGCACGTGGCAGGCGAACGCTTAGTTAATATGCATCATCTAATTAACGTAATGCACTCACCTCAATGTGGTCCATATCATCGAACTCTTGGTTTTCACCACCCATCGCCCAAATGAACGTATAGTTAGAAGTACCTACACCGCTGTGGATTGACCAGCTCGGTGACGCTATCGCTACTTCACTTTCTATTGGTAGTGTGCGCACTTCCGCTGGCTCACCCATTAAATGAAATACTTTTTCATCTTTTGGTAGGTCAAAGTACATATATACTTCGGTACGTCTAAAGTGAGTGTGTGGTGGCTTGGTATTCCACACACTGCCCTTTTTAAGCTCTGTGATACCCATCACTAACTGACAACTATCCACAATACCTGGGCGAATTGATTGGAAAATCGTGCGCTCATTCGAGGTCTCTTGAGAGCCAAGCTCAATAAACTTCGCCTTACTTTTTGGGACGTGCACGGTCTTAGTAACACGGTGAGCAGGATACGACGCTAAATAAAACTTTGCTGGGTGAGCTTCGTCTTTCGATGAAAACACCACTTCTTGGCTTTCTTTAGCAATATAGAGACTATCGCGGTTATTCATCGGGTACTCTGTACCATCAACGGTAATAAGCCCTTCACCGCCAATATTTATCACACCCGCTTCACGACGTTGACAAAAATAGTCTGCGGCCAGCTCTTTATGCGTGGGCAAGACTATCGGCTCACCTACGGGTGTAATGCCCCCAATCACAGCACGGTCAACATCGGTATACGTTAAATTAAGCTTACCGGCTTCAAATAATGGTGCGGTCACAAACGCATCACGTAACTCATCGTTACGCATTGTTTTGTAGCTTCTAATATCCGCTGAGAACATAAAGTCCATAATTGCCCCTTTGTATAACTTGTTTATACATTTAAAATTTAAATAGTGATGGCTTAGCGAGCCATCCAACCGCCATCAACTAACATGACATGGCCATTGACATAATTTGCTGCATTACTTGATAAAAAGACTGTCGCACCTGCTAGATCTTCCGGTTTACCCCAGATACCACTTGGAATACGAGCCGTAATACTCTCATGACGCTCTTTGTCTTGACGCAAGTTATAAGTGTTATCTGTTTCGAAGTAGCCGGGCGCGATCGCATTTACCTGAATATTGCTCGATGCCCATTCGTTTGCTAAAGCTTTTGTTAACTGGGCTACACCACCTTTACTCGCTGCATAAGCTGGCACAGTAATTCCACCTGAGAAGCTCAGTAATGATGCGATATTGATGATTTTACCAGAGCCTTGTTTTAGCATGTGTTTACCCGCTTCACGACAAAATTTAAACACACCATTTAAATTTGTATTGATCACTTCATTCCAATCATCATCTGAAAACTCATGCGCTGGTGCACGTTTAATCGTACCCGCATTATTTACTAAAATATCTATACGCCCGAACTCACTTATTGTATCTGCAACGGCTTGCTTGATTTGCTCGCCATCACCTTGATCACAACCAAGCGCCAAACAGCTCACACCTTTCTCTTTTAATAAAGAGATAGTACTTTCAACATTTTCAGCCTTTGAGCCAATGGCTACAACTGTTGCGCCAGCTTCACCCAAGGCAATTGCCATTGCTTGACCTAAACCACGGCTAGCTCCGGTAACAACTGCAACTTTATTTTCTAAACCAAACTGTTGCTGTAAATATGTGTTCATTACTAAATTCCTATTAAACGGTTTAAATAAATAGCCTTCTTAGATTAAATCTAAAAGTTGAGGTAAAAATTCACTAATCGAAGGAAATATTGTGACTAAAACAAGTGCCACTACCATCGATACGTATAATGGCAATATGGGTTTTACAATCTGACTGATTGATACCTTACCAATACTGCAGCCAACAAATAGAACACTACCTACTGGCGGTGTACACAGTCCTATTGATAAATTTAAGATCATCATTATGCCGAAGTGCAAAGGAGAAATACCTAAGCTTTCAGCCACAGGTAAAAATATTGGCGTAAATATCAATACCGCAGGCGTCATGTCCATAAAGGTGCCTATCAATAACAACGTAATATTAATTATTAATAGAATAACTAATGGATTCTCTGATAATGCTAGAAGTGTTTGGCTAATTGTCTGCGGGATCAACTCATAAGACATTAACCAAGACATTGCAGATGACGCACCGATTAACAACATGACAATAGCGGTTGTATTAACCGCTTTAAGTAAAATTGGATAAAGGTCTTTGTAGCTTAGCTCTTTATAAAAAACTAAAGACACAACCAATGAATAAAGTACAGCAATTGCACCAGCTTCCGTTGGTGTGAAGAAGCCTCCAATGATTCCTCCGATGATCAAAACAATCAAAAATAGGCTTGGAATAGCACCAAACAATGAAGGCCAAAACGGTCCGATTGACTCTTTAGACAACGGCTGAATATTTTTACGTTTAACATATATTGCAGCGCCCGCGATGAGTAACAATGTTACTAAAAGGCCCGGTAAATATCCTGCAATGAACAACGCAGCAATCGAAACTCCACCACTAGCAAGTGAGTAAATGATCAAAATATTACTTGGCGGGATCAACATTCCTGTTGTGGCAGCGGTAACCGTCACAGCCGTGCTAAATGGTTTGTCATACCCCTCTTTTGTCATTGCTGGGATCATAAAGCCACCAATAGCTGAAGTCGCTGCCACTGCAGAGCCGGATATAGAACCAAAAAGCGCACATGAAATAACATTTACAAATGCTAAGCCACCTGGAAGTCGCCCTACTAACACTTTTGCAAATTCAATCAACCTAAGTGCAATACCACCTTGCCCCATGATATAGCCAGATAAAATGAAGTAAGGAATCGCGAGCAATGCGAAACTATCTATACCTGCTGTAAGCCTTTGGGCGATTGTAGTAAGCGCAGGTAGTGTATCAATTGTCGCTAACATGGTTACTAATGTGGCAAATATAATAGCCAATGCTATCGGTAAATTAATTAATAGTAAAAGAGCAAAAACACCAAACAAAATTAAACTGGTCATATGATTTCCTCCTGCTCTACTGAATCACTTGGGGCATTGAAAAAGAAATAAGTGCTATAGAGTAAAAAAAGTAATCCACTTAGAGGTAATACGGTATATACACCGGCCATCGGTAAGTTTAAAACCGCCGAATGCTGGCCCAAAGTCCATGTGATGTGTACTAGATTAAGCCCACCGATTATCAATACAGTGATCGCAAATATAGCCACTAATAAACAACACAGTTGAAAAACAACTTTAGCTTTCGCTGCCGACAGGTTCCGTACTATGAGATCAAAGCCTAAGTGGCTCTGTTCTCGGTAAGCATATGCCCCTCCGAGTAAACTTATCCAAATAAGTAAGAAGCGAGCTACTTCTTCAGTAAATGAGCTTGGCTGAGGTAGTACAAACCGTGTTAAAACTTGCCAAGTTACATCAATGACTAATAGCGCCATCATTAAAGCTAATAAAATCCGTAAAAAACGGTCAATTGTGTGTAAGACGTGCTCAAACTGTTTCACTGTGCCTCTCCCATAGTTTTTATATTTTTAATGAGAGGTTCTAGTATCGTACCTTCTAATGATTCATAAATAGGGCTTACGCTGTCTTGAAACGGTATTTTGTCTGCAGTAATGACTTCAACACCCGCTTCTTTAACTTTTTGTAAAGACATCTGTGTGGACTCTGCCCAAAGAACTTTCTGATACTCCGTGGCCTCCCTCATTGCTTCGCTTAACCATTGTTGCTCTTGTGGTTTAAGTTTGTTCCACACTTTTGTACCAATAACGATTACATCAGGGATAGATGTGTGTTCATCTAGTAAATAATACTTACTAACTTCATAATGCTTAGAAAAATAAAAGCTGGGGGGATTGTTCTCTGCACCACCGACTATTCCTTGTTGAAGTGCTGTATATAACTCACCCCAACTAACAGTCGTTGCCGCACCGCCCATAGTATTAACCATACTTACAGCTGTATTACTATTCATAACTCTTATTTTTAGCCCCTGAAGATCTTCAGGCTTCTCAACTCTTCGCTTTGTAGAGTAAAAACTACGACTACCGGCATCAAAGTATCCTAAGCCCTTAATCAAAAAGGGAGTACCCGCATCAAGTAAATCTTGGCCAAGTTCACTATCTAAAGTTTTCCAATAATGTTCATGGTCATTAAATAAATAGGGAAGGCTAAAAACTTTCATTTGTGGTACAAAAGCTTCAAGCGAGCTCGCAGAAACTTTCGTCATTCCCATGCTACCAATTTGAAGGAGCTCAAGAACCTCACGCTCAGTCCCTACTTGAGCTGACGGATAGATAATCAGACGCATTGTGCCCCCTGATAATTCTTGAAGAACATCATTCATATACACAAGCGACTTATGAACCGGGTGTTTAGTATCTAAATGATGAGCTAAGCGGATTGAAGTTTGAGTATCATCCTTGTTACTACATGCAGATAAAAGAAAAAGAATAAAAATAGTAGAAGTAATTTTAAAAAATTTCATAAGACACCACCTAATAAACATATATCGCGATTTATGATGGCTCCTTTATGCATGATGACCGTACTAGCACATTGCTGCCCAGCCTTAATACAAGCTTCGCCGTTTTGACCTTGTAATTTAGCAGCTATATATGCCCCATTGAATGAATCTCCTGCAGCGGTTGTATCTACTGGAGTTAGTACTGTTTCTAATGGATAAAATGTACATGTTTTATCTTTATAAAAATGACAACCGCGGTGGCTATTCTTAACAACAACTTCAGAAGTGCCTGAATCCACCCAACGAGTAATACAATCTTCTATTGAATGGGTTCCATATAAAGCTATTTCATCATCAAAGCTCAGTAATGCAATATCGGTTAACGACATCATCTTCGTGAAAACCTCTTTTGCATCATTAGTACTCAACCAATTATTTATTCGGTAATTATTATCAAATATTACTATCCCGCCTTCCTTTCGGTATTGCGATAGGCAATTAAATAGTGCAACTAAATCATCTTGAGGATAAAGAGAAAGAGTTATTCCGCTTAGGAATATCATTTCATAAGACTTGATTTCATCTAATATGACAGGGTAATCAGAAAGCATTGTGCGAGCAGGAGAGTTTTGCCTCCAATAGTTAAAGTAGCGCTCACCATTTTCATCATTATTAATAATATATAGGCCTGGCAATTTACTGTTTTTAATTCTTACATGGTTAATACCCACACCTTCACTACGCCAAGCGTCAAGCATATTTTGGCTATAGGGATCATCACCTAATACAGAAAAGTAATCGGCTTCCCCATTGCATCGACATAAATAAATAGCAGTGTTTAAAGTATCTCCGCCGAAGCCCAGTTTATATTGGTCATCACTTTGCTGACTCAATTCAATCATGCATTCACCTAGTACAGCTACTTTCACAATTACATCCTTAGATTAAATCTACATAAGCCACTATCGATAATTCACTGCTTTAGTATTCTTATTTTTCAAGAAGTATTTAGCTGAATGATTCTAACTGCAGGTTATGTGATTGTAAATGATTATATTGAGCGATAATGACCGAAGGTGATATTTTTGTCAAACTCGTGAATATTATATTAAGTATTTTATCAACAAAAACGCCGGTTCACCTGACTCTCAACACGAAAAAAGTTGTCACCCACATTAAAATGTCAAATAATGTCAAAATATGTCTTTTATGGTCAGGTGTGGTATAGTAACTTCACTAATTTTTTTAAGGTGAATTTCGAACTAATATGAACAGATCTTCTGCAAGTACTACGAGTAGTGAACAGCCCCTGCCGATGCTTGAAAAACATAGGCAGCAACTAATCATAGATATTTTAGAGCAGCGCCAATTTGCAAGTGTAAGAAGCCTCACTAAAATACTAAATGCTTCAGAAGCAACAATCCGACGTGATATCACTAAAATGTCTAAGCGTGGGCTTATAAATAAAATTAGAGGGGGTGCTGAATCTATATCGGGAGAAAAAAAGAAAAAAAATATCTCAAGTTCTTCGTTCAATATAGATAAAACTAAACAGGCAAATATTAAAAAGTTAATTGCACAGCGGGCTGTAGAGTTATGCAAAAGTGGCGAGTCGATTATTATTAACGGTGGTAGCTCTACCTACATGATGGGTGAATACCTTTGTAATTTACAATTAAATATACTGACCAATTCTTTTGTTTTAGCTAACTACATAACTGAGAATAGTGACAATCAAGTTTCGTTACCTGGTGGCGAAATTTATAGAGAACAAGGCATTATTCTCAGCTCATATGAAAGTGATACCACAGAAAACTATCGGGCTACTATGATGTTTATGGGCACGCCAGGGATAGGGGAATTTGGAGTTATGGAGTCAGACCCCTTGCTCATTAGATCAGAACAAAAATTAAAAAAGCAAACTGAGAAATTGGTTATTTTAGCTGACAGTACAAAGCTGGGCCAGCATAGTAATTTTATTTTTTGTCCACTATCTGAAGTCGACATTCTAATTACTGATTCGAATGCAGATAAAAAACTAATCAAAGACTTTGAAAGTCAGGGTATAGAGGTAATTATTGTACCCTGTGCCACACCGTAATCTCGAAACAAGAAGCCCTTCTGTCTCGGGCTTCTTCTATACTTATTACCAGTATACTCGCTCAAACCCTGTATTTCTTATGTAATCTCTATTCTTAGGGTTATCTACGACTACGACTTCTAAAGATTCATTCGCTAATGACGCATCATTAAACTGCGGGTCATCAATAAACACTTTGTCAGGAACCTTGAGCGGATAGTTATTTTGTTGTAAATACCTATAAAAAGTATGAATTTTCACATCCCCCATATTAAAACACTCTGCGGAAAATTTTTTCCAATCAGTATTGGTTCCTAATATAACAAGTCTATTATATTCAAACTGACTAATTACATTTCGCTCCACTAAGGCTGATGTAAAACCCCTTGCAGCTTCAATATAGTTAGCTGTGCTTAATACAACCAAATCGCAAATGTGAATGCTTTGCCTGAGTGCAATAATGGCTAGCTTTGGAACGAAATCCTTATCTATCAGGTCTAGGGTTAGCCTTTTAGCTGTATTGAAAATCTTCTCTTGTGCATTTTCGACATCCCGGAGTAAACCAAGTGCACCTACAAGTAGAGTATGGGAGTTTTCATACGTTTTACTCTTTGCCTCCCAGGCTAAAACCATTGCTTTGAAAGCAGTTGGTTCACATAGTTCTTGCATAACTAAGAACCATAAATCATTACCACTTTTAGTTAAAGTACCGTCAATATCAAATATGTGAGTACGCAACTCTATATACTCCAGTTTAAATACAATTTATAAAACAGCATTACTTTCGGCCTCTTCAGACTTTATAAACAAACCAAACCACAATCACTTACTATATATTAACGGTTTCCATTTAACCTGAATAACCCAACAAAAAATCTACAAGCTGTAAACATATAGTTAAGGCTTGGAGGTGAGTTGACGAGCAATTTTTGTATTAAACGTTAAATAGTAGACTTATTATAATATTCAACCTGCTCTTTAGAACCCATAGCTACTGGAACACGTTGATGAAGGGAAGTCGGCTCAATAGTTAAAATTGACTGACCTAAGCTTGTTGCTAAGCCCCCACTTTTTTCTACAAGTAAAGCAAGTGGGTTAGCTTCATATAGCAGCCTAATTTTGCCATTACTATTCCCGCTTCTAGTATCTTGTGGGTACAAGAATAATCCACCACGGCTAATTATGCGGTGAACATCACCTACCATAGCCGCATTCCATCTCATGGAAGAACCTGTAAATGCATCACTTTGATATAAGACCTCATCAAAATAACACTGAACCTTTTCTGGCCAGTAGCGATAGTTAGCAATATTCACTGCGAATTCTTTAGTTTCTCCCGGAATAGAGAAGTTGTTTTCTGTTAACAAGTAGCCTCCATGAGTAGAGTCTAGTGTGTAGCAACGTGTTGGACCTCCTGTCGTCATAACAAGTAAAGTTGAAGCACCATAGAGGACATATCCGGCACACACCTGCTCTTCACCTGTTTGAGTAAATTGTAGCTCGCTATCATCAGGTACATCATCTCTTGCTTTGTATATTGTAAAAATAGTGCCTATTTGCCCATTAATATCAACATTAGACGAGCCGTCTAAAGGGTCGAATGCAACGATATAAGGTGCCTTTGGTGTAGCTGAAACGACAAAGTCTTCTTCTTCTGAGGCTATGGCACGAACAGAGTCGTCATTTAGCAGCATATCTTTGAGTAGCTGGTTTGCGATAACGTCCAATTTTTTTTGGACTTCCCCCTGAATATTTTCATCTAAGGTTGAGCCAAGTACACCAGCAAGCGCACCTTGACTCACTCTGAAGGAGATTTCTTTAGAAGCTGCAAGAATTGTTCTAATTAACATGATTAGTTCAATGTTAACGTTGTCTTTTTTTAGAACTGGTATTAACCTTTCCAATTTTTCACCCTTTTTTTTACTAAACTTAAAGCAGCTATGAAAAATTTAGTTGTCAATTTTAAATACTTTTCATAGCAACATAGTAATGAATAGCTTTAGCGCACTCACCATAAATCGGTGCTCCTTTGGCATAGACAGCTTAAGTAGCCCTATATTTCATATCTTAAATATTGCCCAGTTACTGACAATAAAAATCAAAAGCATAAATAGCTTTATTACTTCCTATTTTATGTAACTAGCTGTTGATAATTAAAGATGACAATATACTACCCATCCTTTTATGTGTATATTCACAATAAAGTTATAAACTGTTTCCATTTAAGTCATAATAAAGAGGGTTTATGGTAGGGGCTTCAGAATTAGCTATTTTTGCTATAGTTGTTGAGGAAAACTCATTTAGTCAAGCCGCATTAAAAATGGGGCTATCAAAAACAGCTGTTAGCAAAAAAGTATCTGCTTTGGAAAGTAAACTAAATACTCAGTTACTCTACAGAACAACAAGGAAGCTGAGCTTAACAGATGCAGGTAAACTACTTTTTGAACATGCAAAAGGAATTAATCAGCAAGCGAATGATGCATTTAATGCAGTAAATGAGCTTTCTTTAGAAGTTTCGGGGCATATTGTGATGTCAGTACCGACTATATCCGGAGAGCTATTACTGGCCGATTTAGTTGCAAAGTTTTGTAAAAAGTACCCTAAAGTCACTATAGAATTACGCTTAGAAAACAAACTCGTCGACCTAGTTGATGAAGGCGTTGATTTAGCAATAAGAACTGCAGTTTTAACAGACTCATCATTAATAGCAGTGCCTTTGTTAGAGTCAAATTGGGTTGTTTGTGCATCTCCAAAGTATTTAGCGAATGCAGAGCCTATCGATAATATAAGTAATCTAGAAAATCAAAATTGCTTATGCTACGACCTTCAAGCAAATGGCAGCAATGAATGGCGTTTCCGTCAAAATGGAAATCAAAAATCAATCGTTGTAAATGGCAGTATGTCTTCTAATAATGCACTCACTTTAAAAAAAGCGGCACTGAACAACATTGGACTAATTTATGTGCCCAAATGCAGTGTTTACGAAGAATTACAAAGTGGTCACCTTGTGCAAGTGATGAAAAGCTATGAAACTCGCTCGTTAGGCGTTTTTGCCGTATATCCTTACACACGCCATAAACCAGAGAAGATTACATTACTGATCGAGGATATAAAACAAGCCTACCTTTCCCTAAAGCATATTTTCAGTTAAAACACTTATTTGTATTAAAAAAATCTAGCGGCCTCTTAGGTAAAAGAAGCCGCTGATGATCTATGTTTACTCTGTACTATTTAAAAAGTGAGTTCTTTCTTTAACCTCTATGGTTCTTTGATCTTCATACATTTTAATATATTCACCTGTACGCTTACGAAAATATTTAACTTTAGATTTATACTCAGGAAGTGTAGCTAAATTAAATTTTTCTTGGGGATCTTCAATTAAATTATAAAGTTGTAAATAGTTATTTTTGTAAAAATCGACAAACTTCCAATTGTCTGTTCGCACACCAACCATAGGAGGTATCGATACCCTCTTGGGCTGATACATATGCTCAAAGAAAAATTCATCCCTCCATGAAGGCATTTTTCCGTCTTCAACCAGACCAACTAAACTATTACCTTGATACGTTTGTGGTATTGCTACACCTGCATAATCTAAAATAGTAGGGGCAATATCAATATTAAGAACTGTTTCATCAACACTAACTCCTTTATGTTCACTATTACGCGGATCACGAATAATCAAAGGCACTCGAAGGTCTTCTTCCCAACCAAACCACTTACCTGCTAATTGACGTTCATTTAAGCTGTATCCGTTATCCCCTGTATAGATTATAATTGTATTTTGCAACATCCCAAGCTTTTCAAGCTGAGTGATAATTTGGCCAACCCCCTCATCAACCGCGCTGATTGCACGATAATGGCGTTTAATCATTTTTTGGTACATTGCGTCATTTGCATACCTGTATTCCCAACGCACCCGCCCAATAGACTTCCTTAAAAACTCTGGCAACGCTGCGAATGTCTCATCATCAGATAACTTTGCAGGAGGGATCGTAATATCACTATATAAATTTTCGAATTTTGCTGGGTAGTGATATTGATTCTCTTTGTCACTATCAAGTGCGTGAGGGTTCCAAAAGTTAACATTGAGCACCCAAGGCTCAGAAGAATCATGCATATTGGCAATAAAATCTTTAGCTCTTTGCGTAATATAATGAGTTTGAGGGATTTCGCTACCTTTATAAGTGTTTGTTTTTGAATGTAGCAACGGCTCAAAATAGTCAAACCTATCTGAATCATCACCAGAAAGCTTAATTTCATATTTACCAACAAATCCTGACGTATAACCACTATCTTTTAACTTTTTTGGGTAAATATTGTCAGATTCAATAACACCGGTTGCAGGTCGGCTAAAAGTGAAGTCGTGAGTTCGCTCTGTTAGCCCAGTCAATATACTAACACGGCTTGACGCACAAATAGGTGTAGTGACAAATGAATTAGAAAAGCTCACCCCTTGACTTGCTAACACATCTAAGTTAGGTGTTTTTATAATAGGGTGATTTTTGCCTAGCAAATCCCAGCGATGATCATCAGCAAGAATAAAAAGAATATTAGGACGTTCATTAGTCGTTTTTTTAACATCCTCTCTTTCAGTCCCATGAGAGTTAAACCCTATGGTAATTAAAGTTATTAAAAACAGTGTGTTCAAATATATTTTCATTTTATCCATCCAATAAATTACATCACTACATAGAACAAAAAATCAAAACCAATCATAATAATGACTTATTTAGCTTGAAAATGACAGTTTTAATGTTACTGTAAAAAAATAATTTATTAACATACACACATATAAAATGAAAAAATCAAGACAGCACTGTTTATTTGGGGTACTTGTTAAGCCATTAATTCTCACATTAGTTATTTTCTTCAACGCAGCGTGCAGCAGTGAAAGAGAAACAGCTAATTCACAGCAAAACTTTGGTTCAATAGCCCCCCCCATTGAATTAAAAGTAGGTGAAGGTTTTAAGTCGCCTATCGGTTACTATGAAAGTAAACCCCGATTTTCATGGAACATAGCAAAAAACACTCATTCTAATTTCCAATCAGCTTATCAAATCCAGGTAAGCACAACTATAAACTTCCTGTCTGAGAAGCCAGATTTATGGGATAGTAAAAAGGTAAACTCACCTGAGACTAGTTGGGTTCAGTACCAAGGGCAGCCCCTATCTTCAAGACAAAACGTATATTGGCGTGTTAAAGTTTGGGATGAAAAGGGCAGGCAATCCCAATGGAGTGCCCCCCAAAGTATAGAGCTTGGGCTATTAACAAATAAAGACTGGCAGGCAAAATGGATAGGGCACCCCGATACAAAACAATCTAGTCAGCCGTCAAAAAGTACTATCGCGACCCCTCAGTATTTTAGAAAATCATTTAATATCAACAAAGACATAGAAAAAGCTCGCCTATATATCACTTCTAAGGGCGTTTTTAAGCCTTACATTAACGGAAAAGAAGTGTCTAAAGTCGATGTAATGACCCCAGGCTGGACCCCGTATAGTAAAAGGATTGAAACACTCACATACGATCTAACCGACAAACTTACAAAAGGTGAGAACACTCTTGCATCAATATTAGCAGGCGGCTGGTTCTCGGCGCGGATTGCCGACTTAAAAGATACCGATCATGTCCACTCCCCGCTTCTACTTGCTCAGCTTGAAATAGACTTTACAGATGGTTCTTCTCAAGTCGTAGCGACAGATCACTCTTGGAAAGTAACACAAAATGGTCCTATTCGCTTTGCCAGCAATTATGACGGGGAGCATTATTCACAAGCACTAGAACAACCTAATTGGAATAAGAATAACTTTAACAGTGCTACATGGCAAAGCGCTTATACACAAAAAATTGATCCTGCAATTAAGCTCAGCCCTAAAAGGCACGCGCCAATAAGAGTCATTAATGAACTTTCACCTATTAAAATAATAAATATTTCAAAAGAGAGTGTGGTGTTTGATTTTGGCCAGAATATGGTTGGGGTGCCAGAAATAATAGTTCCGGCGGTTGCAAACCAAAAAATCAAAATAGAATTTGCTGAGGCACTACATATTGGCGAGTTTTATACTGATAACTATCGTAGTGCAATATCAACCAATTATTTCATACCATCAAAATCAGAAAGTATTAAATATAAACCTACTTTTACATTTCATGGTTACCGATACATCAAACTATCAGGATTTGATTCATCAAAAACCCCCTCTAAAGATTGGGTTAAAGCATTGGTTCAACATTCTGATATCAAGCTGTACGATAACTTTCACTCTTCTCATACTAAGCTAAATCAACTGTTTAGTAATATTAACTGGGGCCTTAAGAGTAACTTTTATGATGTTCCCCTAGACTGCCCTCAGCGAGATGAACGACTTGGATGGACTGGCGATGCCAATGCATTTGTTACACCTTCAATGTATATGGCTGACTCATATGGCTTTTGGTCAGCTTGGTTAGAGAGCATGCGTGAAGAACAAACAGATAATGGAAAAATTCCTTTATATATTCCTTATGTTGACTGGATTAAGTGGACCTCTTCTGGTTGGGGGGATGCAGCCACAATTATCCCTTGGGAATTGTACATAATGACGGGAGATGAGTCGGTTTTATCTGATAACTACGCCATGATGAAGAACTGGCTAAATTATCACGAGAGTCAAAGCAATAATCACATTTCAAATATGCAAACATTTGGTGATTGGTTGCAACCTTACCCGGTGGCTAAAGGAAAAAAAGCAAACCGAGGTGATACAGATTTTAGTTTAATTGGTACGGCGTTCTATGCTCGTTCTGTAGAGTTAACACTTAACACAGCTAAAGTACTTAACCAGCATGCCGATATAGAGCAACTAACTAAATTACATCAACAAATTAAAACAGCTTTTAGAAGTACTTTTTTTGATAAAAACTTAATACCCAAAAAAGGCAAGCCCACACAAACAGCTTACTTACTCGCATTAGAATTCAATTTACTTGAGCCAGCTGAGACTAAAAAAGCACAGCACCTTCTCATTGAACTTATTGAAGAAGCAGACAACCATCTTCGCACTGGTTTCTTGGGCACACCATTACTAGCATCGGCGCTGCAAGAAGCAGGTCGCAGCGATTTAGTCTACCAGTTGCTATTTAAAGAAAGCTACCCTTCGTGGTTTTACTCTATCAACAATGGCGCAACAACAACATGGGAACGCTGGAACTCTTATTCACTGGAAGATGGCTTCAACCCACAAGGAATGAACTCATTAAACCACTATGCATACGGCACTATTTCAAGATGGTTTTATGAAGGTATATTAGGCATAACGCCTATACAAGCTGGGTTCAAGGAATTTAAAGTATCACCACAGTTTTCTTATCATTTAAATAAAGTCGGTGGAACAGTACAAACAACCAATGGTGTTATTGAGCTTGATTGGTCACTAAAGGGGGATACAGCATCCATTTATCTCACAGTACCAAAGAACTCCGCAGCAATATTAGACTTGGATCATTTAACTAACGTAACGATTTTACAACACGGTAAACCAGTTACAGGTCAGAAAAAATTAACCCCTGGTGAGTACCTAATTCATGGCAAAATTTAATTATATAGCTGCATTATCAATGCTGGTGCTGACGGCCTGTAGCTCAAGCAAAGTAAAGACAGATTTAAGCGCTACAAAAACTAAAGAGCCCGTTAATGTGTTGGTTTTTTTAGTCGACGATTTACGAAGTGATCTGGGTGTTTACGGCCATAAACATGTTAAAAGTCCCAGCATAGATAAGCTAGCAGCTGAAGGGGTAAAATTTACCAGCGCTTATGCGCAGCAAGCAATTTGCGGGCCTTCTCGAGTGAGTATTATGACAGGGTTACGCCCTGAAACGACTGGACTTTATACAATTCGCAGGAATGGCCGCTTGCGCCCAAATCAACCTGATGTTGTTTCTATGCCACAGCTTTTTAAAGAAAACGGCTATAAGACTGTCAGCATCGGCAAGGTTTATCATAGTATAACGGACGACCAAGAAAACTGGTCAACGCATATTAAAAAGCTTGATAACTTTTACGCCAATGCTGAAAACGCAAAAACCCGTTTCGCTTATGAAGCGGGTGATGTGGATGACAACTTTTATAAAGATGGCAAAGTTGCAACAGATGCAATCAATACTTTAAAGCAACTTAAAGATGATAATTTTCTAATGTTTGTAGGCTTTAGTAAGCCACACCTTCCTTTTAATGCCCCAAAAAAATATTGGGATCTCTATAAACGAGAGCAATTCACCGTTCCTAGTAGGGATAAACCAGACGACATGTATAGGCTAGCTCTCACAAAATGGGGGGAGCTTCGTATGTATGGTGGTATTCCAAAAAAAGGGGATGTTGATGATGAGCTGACTAAAACGCTTATTCATGCTTACTACGCGTCGGTAAGCTACATGGATGCGCAAGTTGGCCGTGTCATGAGAGCAGTTGATGAAATGGGATTACGTGACAATACAATGATCGTGTTTATGAGCGATCACGGATATAAATTAGGTGAGTACGGTGCGTGGAATAAACACACCAATATGGAATTAGATACAAAGGTTCCTCTTATTATCAGCCGTGAGTTAAAACATGAAAACCGACAAGCAGGTGTAACATCAAACGCACTTGTCGAAAACGTTGATATTTTCCCTTCTGTAGCTCAAGCAGCCAGACTCCCCACACCTAACATAGATGGTAAAAGCTTATTAGCCTTAGCAGATAACCCTGATATGCCATTCAAGAAAGCGGCTTATAGCCTATTTAATCGTGGAAAAATTATGGGAGTAACAGTGACGGATGGCCTCTGGCGCTATACAGAATGGCGAGATGCTAAAACGCAAATAATTAAAAGTACTGAGCTCTACAATCATACTACCAACGATGTCGCAACCGCCAATGTAGCTGGTGAAAAACAATACGCAGAAATTAAAGAACGACTCAAAGCGCTTCTGCATGAAAAATTTCCACAAGACGCTCCATCGTTTTATGAAAAACGTCACATAAAGAACAATTAAGAAATAATAATGAAACTACTTCAAAACACACTAATTACAATCTGTATATGTATTGCTGGCTGCCAATCGCAAGGCAGTTCATCACAAAAAAATAATACAACCTCACAGCAAAATGAAATTGAGCTGATACTGACTGCTGACTTCACCTCGAATAAAGAAAAGCTAGGTAAGATTTATGATTTTTTTGATATTGCTGTAAGGACCGAGCGCGGTAATCCTAAATCTAAGCCAGCTACCTTTGGCCGAAAAGCCAAAGTTAACACAGTGCGCATGCTAGGTGGATGGTACAACCAAGATCTTACTGGTGATACATATATTTGGGACGGTGAAAAATACGTTTATAATTTCAAAGCAGCAACTGATCGCATTGATAGTTGGCTTGAAAATGATTGGGATATATTCCAGATAGTGTTGGATAACCCACCTTGGGCATTCCAACGTGGCTATACTTTTGTCAATGAGCCTGATGGTATAAATTATTTAGCCAAAGACCGAATCGGCGTATATGGCAACGGTTTACCACCAAAAGACGCTAAAGCATGGCATAAGTACATTCGAGCCTTTATCACCCATTTAGTCGATACATATGGTGAAAAGCAGGTATTAAGTTGGCGATTTAGAGTGGGTTCAGAAATAGATACTCGTCCACAGCATTGGGCTGCTACACAACAAGAGTTTTTTGAACACTATCAGAATACAGTTTTAGCAATAAAATCAGTACTTCCAAATGCCTTAGTAGGTACTCACTTTAGAGAAGCCACCCACAAAAGTAAGTACATTGATTACACAGGCAACACTGAAGATGCTTATGCTCCACACTTTGTTAGTTGGGCAAAACAAAATAATGTGCCCTATGACTTCTTAGCCATTTCTTATTATCCGCATATCACTCATCCTTATGAAATGAATATGGATGAAGTTTACCAAAAGCAAATAGCCCCCATTTTAGAGCACCCTGATTATAACGCTGATGCCCGCTTTGAAATCCATGAGTATAAATTTATCGTAAAAATGAAACGAGCAGGTTTCGTCAGTGTAGCAACATCACATAATTCGGCATTTTTTGCCATGCTGTCAAAAATGATGCTAGAAAAAAACATCGAAGACGTTTACCAATGGGGAAATGCCAGAGATGGCTCGTACAGTCCTGAAGCCATGACACAACTAGCCCTCAATGACATGGTCGGCAATCGTTTTTACCGAAATACACGTAGTGAAACTCTAACTAAAAGAGGAAATAATATCGATGGTATATTTTCTCAAAAACCAAACAGCCAAGACATTGATATTCTTATATTTAGCTTTAATAAAGACAATATGGAATATCAAAAACCCGAGCCAATACAGCTTTCATTACGTGTTGATAAACCTGCCGGTACACTGTTTAAGTATCGGGTTGCACAAATTGACAATACAAGCAATTTCGAACAACTGTTTTTTGCAGATCACCCGAAAGCCATGATCCCACAAAGCCAAGGGGGCTGGCGTAAAAACGACGCTCATCCAACTGCATCGGCTACAAATGCATTAAACGAAACCGGGCTCAAAGTTTATAAAGAAAGTCTATCTAAATATGGAAAAATCAACAAACTCAATTGGGGCGAATGGCAACAAGCAAAAACTATCGCAGACAGTAACCCAGCGCATTCGCAAGTACAGATACAAAAGACTCTGCCCTCTTTTGCTGTACAAAGTTATCAGATTCGCTGGTAACAGATTATTTAAACTTTCGGAATGACAAAAAATGACAACGTTAAAAACACCACTTGCATTGCTGCTGTTAACCTCTTTATTTGGCTGCAGTCAATACGACACAAATAACAGCGATACATTAAGTAAACCTATTATTCACGAATCGTTTGAGCAAGGCGGCTGGAATGCTGAGAATACAACTTTACCAATAAGCACCCACCAACCTGGGTTAGATCCATCCCTGCCGATGAATTTTTTATTTGCTCAGCTACAGGGCCCCCACTCTTTCACTATTGATGAATCAAAAGCACGCTCGGGCAACTACAGTGCAAAATTACTATGGAAAGCAAATAACCCATCACAATGGAACGGCGATCCGAAAAAGCTAGACAACACGGATCGTAAAGCCATGTTTCATGGTAAAAAAGCGCAAAGTAATATCTCAACCGTATGGTATGGGTTTAGTGCTTACTTTCCTAGTGAACATACGCAGTTTACACAAAATCAAGGTGCACTATTTTTTCAAATACACGGCGCACGAGATGGCCTAAGTGAACCAAACCGCATCCCCCCAGTTTCTCTTAACCTTAAAAAGCAGGGCTTTAGTTTAGGTTATTCATGGGATAGTAAACAAATCAGTACCAGCACCCAAGGGGAAGGCAATGATACCTTAATGATCCCCGCTAACCTTGCTGAATATCAAGATCGCTGGGTCGATTTTGTTTTAAAAGTTAACACCAATCCTTTTCAAGAAAAAGGCGGTATTACCTTATGGATCGACGGTAAGCAAGCCGCAGATATTCAAAACATACAGTTAGGTTACAACGACAAGCAAGGCGTTTATCCCTCTTTTGGTTGGTATTTATGGGGAGAGTATGTCAATCGTAACCAAGACGTGATCATGTATTTAGATGACGTTAGGCAAGGCGAGGGAACTGATATTTCCTATTCAAATGTCGCACCATGATAGATAGGTAATGCTTAGCTAAAGCCTTACTCCGTCTAGGCTTTATAAGTAAATACTTAAATATAAAAATTATTATTCAGAGCGTCCGATTCGCTTTGGTACTGAAAAATTTTATGAAAACCTTATACATGCTGCCGCACAAGCAGATAAAAAGACATAGAGTTTGGCATTCATAACGCCGATGGCTGGACTTCAATTGGTGGGCCTATGCTTTTAGCGCTATATATCAATGGAAGGGCTCACTTGCTCATAGTAATATGTTCAAATAAGTCTACCTATAAAAACCAAATGATAATTATATTTAATAGTACAATCGAAAGCCTTGATATTGTGCTATTGAATTTATTAAGTATTCAGTAAGGTGAGAATATCGGTAATTATTGCCTTATTTTCAATACTCTGTGTCATATCATCTTCCATATAATATAAGTGATTTAATAATGTCTCTATATCACCTAGTTTAGATGGTTCCGATATAGCTAAGCTCCTGATAATACTTAGAATATGGCTTTCACTTTCACAGTCAGACTTGACTAATAATTCATACGCCGATAAATCAGCGTAACTGGTATTGTTCAGCAGAACCTCTAATGCTGTATTCCTTATATTGGGGTTTTGCGAATACTGGTATAGAGCTTCAATTGAGGCTTGGTGTAAGTTTGCTAATTTAGCGTGATCAGCATCGGCTAAAAATCTTAATAGTTGGATCTGTTCAATTTCACTTAAATATAAATTAAATACTGTATTTAATAGTTGCGCTTGCGCAGCTTTATCATCTAATGAAAATAATAATTGAATCGCAAAAATGCGATTTTCGTCAATATGGTGGTATAGCAATTCATCAATTACTGCTTTAATCTGTTCTGTAGTACCTAGCGCTAAAATTCTTTGCAAATAAATACGATGCTCACCATGCGGCAAATCAACTAATGTATTAAGTAACTGATAATAGATATTAGGGTGAGATACTGCTAATTGTGCCACTTCAATCATTGTGGCCTCCGACGATGAAATAATATCATCATCTGGCCGAGGTTCACTTAACATTTCTACCCAGCTGTGTATATCTTTAACAACTAGGTTACTTCTAGGTTCTAGTTTAGATAAAAGAGAGGACGAATTAATGTCTGCTTTTTCAAAAAATAACGTCTTTTTTGCAAGGTTGTCCTTTGAGACATCGGAATTAAGGCGATCGAAAGCATTTGATGCTTCATGATTCAATTGTAGTACTTGCTGCACGCAGAGTAATACAAATAAAGTTACACCGATTAAAAGTGTAACTTTACGTAATGTTATTATTAACACCAATAGGAAACCATTATTCGTTTACAGAACGAATATCAATATAACTATTATAAGTATTCCCTGTGATACTAATAGGTGCGTTACCATGCTTGGACAATGCAATCACTGTTTTATTACGTCTTTGCGAAGTTGAACCATCAGCACTGAAATTATTATTCTTCATTTGGTTTAAAGTACCATCGAGGTTCTCAAAAGTTACACCTCTATATTTACCGCCTCCGCCTAATGCACTCTCTGAACCAGCAACCTTACCACCTAAATTTACAATGGCGTTGTTGTTTACTTTTGAGTTACGCGTATTTTCTAATAATATCGCTCTTACAGAGCGATTGATTTCGTTATTTTCAATTGTGATATTTGACGCTACACGCCCAGGTAAGTTTTGCTTGATGCTAAGCCCAACTGCAGTGTCTACAATCTCGTTACCGCGCATCACAATGCCATCAGCGCCACGTTTAGATGATATACCGTCAAATGCACGCTTAATAACATTATTTATTAAGTGGTACTCACTTCGCATATTCGCATTTTGACCATTAGCAGAAACATAAATACCCGCATCGCGAATACCATAAAACTCACTGTTTCTAACTTCACCACGTTTTACAGAACTAATAAATACACCACTGTCACCCCCAGCATCCGAAAAAACCTTATCAGAGCCTAACGTTCCGCGCATGAGCACACCATCAACAAGTGCGTTATCTATTCGCTGCGGCCCATTTGTCCATGCTCCTCTTATAGATAATGCATCACCTGTTTTCTGAACTCCTTGTCTAGAAGGTGGTACAAGGCTTTGAATTGGTACAACGGCTGAGTTATCAGATTTTGAAAATTCAAAATACCCTCCTTTCCAACTTACATTTGCATTTCGCTTATTAGAATAACGGCATTGATCAGAAGCACTTTTCACTGCATCAATACTAAACATGTCACCATCAAGCCCTGTAGCCGAAGTGAAGGTAGCTCCTGATGCATTTACCGTTAAATCTTTTCTGACAACGATCGTAATAGGTTTAGATATAGTAAAATCACCAGTGATTGTAACAGGAACACCGGTATTAGTGGCTCTTTGCAGCGCCTCAACAAGTTGTGAATAATTTCCGCTGGCGGGATTAAATGGCTTTTTACTGCAACTATTTTGCACAGCTTGAGCTAAACCCGATGTAGCTGACAGCGCTAGAGCAATACTAAAAAGTCCAAAGAGTTTTGTTTTTTTCATTTTTATACCTTGTATAACTTGATTGAATTTGATCTCAAATTAAGCATTATGATTAAATTGGAGCAATAATGAACATTAGCAAGTTAGGAAATATTTAACAAGGAAAATTGTTCCCGAAATGGATGCAATATAAATGGTGGCTTTTTAGTGAAAAATATAGGTATATAAATGTATTAGCAGTGATTTATGAGCCATTCCTAATAGGAACGTCATGAAAAACACATTGCAATAAGCTTTAATACAATGAATAGTGTGTTCATTTTTAGACCTTTCAAATAAGGTGAAAATTTATTAATTTTCTGAGCTTCAATTACAAAAAATAATATGTCTTATTCATGCTTGGTCTACTAAATAGTATTCTTATTTGATTAGAGAGTTCTATGTTTGAACGCATTCATTGGATTATTCAGCGCAAAAGAAGTCGCTAGAATAGCGTGAACCATATTTAATAAAAAATATGGTGTAATGAACGCGTTTAGTTTTCCATATGACTAATAAAAACCCTAATAAATAGGTTTTCTTAAAGTTCAGAACAACTATTAATATGAAACCAAAGATTGCGGACCCAAATCATTTATTGATTTTGCGCCTGTCAATGTCATGGCTACTTTCATCTCTTTTTCATAAAGGTCTAGCAAATGCTCAACGCCTTTTTGACCATTCGTTGCCAAGGCGTATATATAAGAGCGACCTAGCATGGCGGAGTCAGCCCCTAGGGCCAACATTCTGACTACATCGAGTCCATTTCTGATACCTGAGTCTACGAGAATTTTAATGTCTCCTTTGACCGCATCAGCAATCTTAGGTAATGCTCTTACTGACGACATAACTCCATCTAATTGCCTACCACCATGATTAGAGACTACAATACCATCAGCACCGAATCGGACGGCATCTCTCGCGTCTTCTTCATCTAAAATACCCTTAATGATCATTGGACCATCCCAAAAATCTCTTATCCACTCAAGATCTTTCCAGCTAATCGATGGGTCAAAGTTGTTACCAAGCCAGCCTATATAATCGACTAAAGACGTTTTTTCGTTACGATATGCAGAAATATTTCCAAGATCGTGAGGTTTACCCATTAAACCCACATCCATAGCCCAGCGAGGATGTGTCATAGCTTGTAATATTCGTTTCGATGCTGCGAATGGGCCACTCATGCCAGAGTGCATATCTCGGTATCGCGCACCTGGGACAGGCATATCTACTGTAAATACAAGGGTTTTTACGCCAGAAGCCTTTGCTCTTTGTAGCGCATTTTTCATAAAGCCTCGGTCTTTCAAAACATACAACTGAAACCACATTGCGCGGTCAATGTTAGGAGTAACTTCTTCTATTGGACACACTGACACGGTAGACATTGTAAAAGGGATCCCTTTATTTTCAGCAGCCTTAGCAGCTTGTACTTCCCCACGCCGTGCATACATGCCTGTTAAGCCTACAGGCGCCAAAATTAAAGGTAGGTCTAACTTCTCCCCAAATAGCTCCGCACTTAAATCTAAGTCAGACATATCTTTTAAAACACGCTGCCTTAAGGCTACATCAGATAAATCTTGTACATTTCTATTTAGTGTATGTTCTTTGTATGAGCCTCCATCAATATAATGAAATAGAAAAGGAGGGAGTTTAGCTTTAGCAGCTTTGCGGTAATCTGTAGAGGCTGAAATAATCATTTTACTTCCAATAGAACATATAGTTATTGTGTATTGGATAAATATACGCCACTTAATATTGACTGTATATTAGCAATAATAAAAAAGACTGTTTCTTAAATGCGGCTAATAACTTAACTTTTATTCAACCACGGTGTTATTTCATACGCTTTATATTTAAAAATTTTACTCTACTAATCTATACCCTACTGCAGGTTCAGTTAGAATATGTACTGGGTTAGCAGGGTTAACCTCTAGCTTTTGCCTAAGCTGTGCTATGTGGACACGAACATATTCAGGGCGTTCAATATATTGCTCACCCCAAACATCACTTAAAATAGCGTTATGTGTTAAAACTTTATCCTTGTTTTGAAACAACAAAAGTAAAATTTTATATTCTTTGTTAGTCAGTTTTACTTCGTCGTTGTTACGCATCACTATATGCTTATGAGGATCAATAGTTATTTGTCCGCATTGCAATACCATACTAGGTTGCGTATTAGCCCTTAATAGTACTCGCATTCTAGCTAACAACTCATTCGCACTAAAAGGCTTTGTAATATAGTCATTAGCCCCATTATCCAGAGCGGTTACTTTTTCAACTTCACCATCACGAGCAGAAAGAACTAATATTGGGATTTGACACCATTGACGTGCCTCAATTAACCAAGCTTGGCCATCCATATCGAGTAGTCCTAAATCTAGCAGAACTAAATCAAAGTTTTGCTCACTCATTAAAGCAAACCCATCGAGCCCTTTGGCTCGGATAAATACGTTATACCCACTGGCTTTTAAAAGTGTTTTTAAAAAACTCTGTAGGGGTGGTGAATCTTCAAGAATCAAAACATTAGCCATGCTTACCTCCCCCAACTGAGGGTTGCTGTAGCTATTTTCGTTTGATCATCCACTCTTAACATAAACTCACCTTGATGAAACTTTGCAACTACATCACAAATTACGCTGCCGAGCCCAACACCTTCATCTGCAGTAGCGCGTTTATTCACTATTTGGTTACTAACTGATATTTGATAATGCATTACATTATCGGTTTCCTTTGTAGTAAATTGCACTGTGGCTACACCATTTCCATAACGCGCAGCGTTTTCGAATATATTTGCGAGCGCTATTTCAAGCAGCGTTATATCACCTAAACATTCCGTAGCCTTATCAAACGCTAGCTCTAAATTAAAGTTGCTCAATTGCTGTTGCCTACGACCCTTAGCCTCTGTAACTAAGGTGTGAACATTAATCGATTGCCATACTAACTGTTCACCGATTTTATTTACTCGGCTTAACTCCATTACTTTATTAAAGTGCTGATTTAGGATTTCGCTTTGTTCATAAATATTTTTCGCTTGCTCAGTAATGATGTCCTGCTTTAATTCGATATTTTCATCGGCTAACATACTCGATGCACCCATAATAGTCGCCAGAGGTGTTCTTAAATCATGCGATAAGCTACGAAGCAACGCGTTTTTAGCTCCCTCCAACTCGGCTTTTACTTGCATAGCAGCGGATTCACTTCTTAGTATTGAATTTTCGTGAACCTGAAGTAATAATGACAGTGCGGTGTCTATGAATGCTCGCTTTTCTGCTGTTAGACTCGTATCAGTATAAAATCCTCCCCACTTGGTATTATGTTTAACAGTAAAATACTCTTCACTATTTTTAGCATTCTCTTCTTTACTATCCCACTTTAGTAAAATACCTAAATGCCCCTCTATTGCTATTGTAAATACCTTACGTTGCTGTGCTATATCATCTAAGCCATTAAGCGTTTTTGCTAACTCGTATAAACACCGGGTGTTATTAGCATGTAATTGAGTATCTCTAACATTTTTACTTAGCTCCCCAGCTAATTGACTAATCATTAACCCTACAATCAGCATGACAATAAAGGTGACTAAGTACTCAATTTTTTCTATATGAAACGTAAAATAAGGCATAACAAAAAACCAGTCAGTACATGCTACACTCACCAACGTCGTTATCGCCGCCAAAGCCGCATTTTTACGCACTGCTACCCATGCAACCCAAAGTAATTGCAACATAACAATATCGGTGGTGGTTAACCAATCTCGTATAGGGAAAATAGCTACTACAATCAAAATAGGTGTGACTGTAGTCACTAAAAAACCCTTAAAACACGTATCAATATTCATTGTGCACTCTCAAAACCTTTATGTTTATAGGTTACTTCTTTTTAAAAGGCTCTGTATAAAGTTTTTATAAAGATTTTTAAACCTTGTATTAAATCTTTGTAAAGTTTACGTCTGTTAGCGTGTTTATTTTTTTAAAAGTCTTAGTCTTTGTCGTGAAGCACTTTTTTAAGGAGTCAGCATGGCACAATTTACAGTTATAGGGCTAGGTAGTTTTGGTGTTACAGCTTCGCTTGAACTTGAAAATCAGGGGCATCATGTATGTGCTGCCGATATAAGCGAAAACACTATTAATATGTATGCTAATCAATTAAATTATACCGTTATTTTAGACGCCAGTGATGAGAGACAGCTTGCTCGGCTAGACTTAACAAGTTCTCAGGCTGTATTGGTAGCAATTGGCGAAAATATTGAGGCAAGTATTTTATGTGTCCTGCATTTAAAGAACCTGGGGGTTAAACAAATATGGGTAAAAGCGTGCTCTAAAAGCCACCATCAAATTTTAAGCCGACTTGGTGTATCTCGTATAATTCACCCAGAAGAGGAAATGGGTCTGAGAGTAGCAAATGCACTTAACTATCCGATGGTTAATCAATACTTTGCGCTCACACAATCTACTTTTATTGTTGAGCTTGCCATCGATTTACATTTATCTGGCCGCACAATCGGCTGGCTTTTAAAAGAACGTAATACAGATATAAAACCCCTCACATTGCGCCGGGATGACAGTTTTAATACCGAACTTAATTTAGATACCGAATTACGTCATGGCGACAGTCTTGTACTATTAGGATCTAAGCATTATCTAACAAAGCTCACTAAACGGTTCAAAGCGCTATGATTAACTGGCAAGCTAATGTACTCCCCAAACAATTTAATCACCGTTTAAATCGCTTTAAAAAACCAATTAACCCTCCTTTAATCTTAACATGTGGGTTTATTGTACTGATTGCTTTAGGCACTAGCCTATTGTTGTTACCCATTGCAAGTGTTCAGTCACTTAGTTTTATGCAGGCTTTTTTTACTGCCTCTTCAGCGGTTACAGTAACAGGCTTAGTAGTGGTTGATACAGGAACAGTGCTGACTACCTTTGGCCAAAGTGTTGTTATGGTACTTATTCAAATTGGCGGAATTGGTTTTATGACTCTTGCTGTTATTTCTTTCTTAACAATAGGAAAAAACTTAGGATTAAAACAGCGCTTACTTGCAAGCCAGGCATTTGATACCAGCGATTTAAATGGCGTAATACACATAGCAAAGTGTGTTGTATTATATTCGCTAATCATTGAAGCTATTGCATTTTTATTGCTGTTCATCAATTGGACAGATAAATATAGTGTAACGGAGGCTGCGTACCAAAGCCTTTTTTATACTATTTCTGCATTTAATAATGCGGGGTTTGCACTTAATAGTGATAGTTTAATGGCTTATAAAGGAGATGCAGCAACAAACTTTATAATTAGCGGTTTATTTATTATAGGAGGGATAGGCTTTACTGTTTTAATCGATATTTATCAGCAGCGTCGTTGGTCTAAATTATCCACCAACACACGGCTGGTACTCATAGCAACGGCAATTATAAATAGCTGTGCATTTTTACTTATTTTTTTATTTGAATATTCAAACCCTGCTACGCTTGCCTCTTTAACTTTTGATGAGCAGATATTAGCAGCATGGTTTCAGGCTGTGACACCACGTACAGCAGGGTTTAATACCTTGACTATTAGCGAGCTAACCGCTGATTCTACTTTACTTATGTTGCTGTTAATGATCATAGGTGGTGGCTCAGTAAGTACAGCAAGTGGTATAAAAATAGGCACATTTATTATTTTATTACTGGCCATGTATAGTTACTTACGCCAAAAACCACAAGTCACAGTATTCAACAGGCAACTGAGTGATAAGCTTGTTATAAAAGCACTTAGCGTGTTAGTACTATACTTGTTCACCGCTTTTTTAAGCATCATGGTGATCAGTAAAATAGAGCAAGCTTCGCTTTTAGACATCACTTTTGAAACAATTTCAGCGCTTAGTACAGTAGGTTTATCTCGCGACTTCACAAGTAGTTTAAGTACACCAAGCCAACTGGTTATTATTTTACTTATGTTGATAGGAAGAGTGGGGCCTCTTACTTTTGCATACTGCTTTACTAAACCTAAACTACAACATCTTAAATTTGCAAAAACGACTGTCCAGATAGGTTGATACTATATTTACTAATATGAGGCGATTATTGCCTAGAATTTGAAGGTAGCTTGAATATCACCGATGATACTCAAGCTCTTTTTTGTGATCAGTATCTACTGATACAATTGAGTTCTTTAAAAGTTAGGCAAAGCCTTTTGGCCATAGATAGCTCTATCTGGCGCAGCCATACTCGAGGGTCATAATATTTTTTATTTGGTGAATCAGGATCATTCGGCGAGCCAATCTGAGTTTGCAAAAAGTCACTGTTGTTTTCATAGTACTTATGTACACCTTGCCAGCAAGCCCATTGAGTATCGGTATCTATATTCATTTTTATGACGCCGTAACCGATGGCTTCTTTGATTTCTGCTGCTGAAGACCCAGAGCCACCATGAAAAACAAAGTTTAAGCTATTATGTGCAAGTTCATACTTATCTTGAACATATGCCTGGGAGTTTTTAAGAATAAGAGGTGTTAGCTTAACATTTCCTGGCTTATATACCCCGTGCACATTACCAAACGACGCAGCAATCGTGAAGGCATCACTCACTTCAATTAGATGTTCATAAGCATAGGCAACATCTTCAGGCTGTGTATATAGTAGCGAGCTATCAATGCCAGAGTTATCAACGCCATCTTCTTCACCACCAGTGCAACCAAGCTCTATTTCAATACCCATATCGAGCTTAATCATTCGTGCTAAGTATTCTTTACACGTTGCGGTGTTCTCTTCTAGGCTCTCTTCTGATAAATCGAGCATATGCGAGCTAAATAATGGCTTTCCTGTGGCATTATAATACGACTCGCCTTCGTCTAATAAACCATCAATCCACGGAAGTAGCTTTTTAGCAGCATGATCCGTGTGTAAAATGACAGGAATCCCATAAAACTTAGCGACACCATGTACATAATGCGCGGCAGCGATTGCTCCAGCAATAGATGGTTCATGTCCAGATAGTCCAACTCCTTTACCGACGAAGAAGGCAGAACCACTGTATGAAAGCTGAATAATAATAGGAGAATTGCATTCTTTTGCTGATTCAAGTGCGGCATTAATTGAGTTAGTGCTAACAACATTGACCGCAGGGTAAGCAAAGTTATTCTCTCTCGCATAATCGAATAACACCTTCATCTGGCTTGCATTAACAACGCCAGGTGGTACTAGGTCACGTAAATCAGTCATTAAAACTCCTATTAGATAACTATAAACAATTAATTTTAAGTATTAAAAAAGCTACACAGAATATTATCAATTTTATCTGAGTAGCTTATTAGATTTTCATGCCAAAAAGTGGCTAGTTTAATATTTTGAAGCAGCCAGCTCTTGCTCTAAAGTATCTGCTGAAGGCTCATCATGAGCCACCTTACTTTTTTGTAAATAGGCAAATGTAGCAGTCACAAAGTAAATCAGTGTCGGCACAATTAACCATATTCTCACAAGCTCAATATCTTGATTAATAAAAGAAAATATACCTAGGCACGCACATACGAATAGAGCCAAGTACGACACAATAAAAGCACCGCGAGTCATCACTGATAAAGATTCTTTTTGCAGTGTTTCCTTTTTACTTTCTAACTTTTTCAGATAATCAGCTTCAATTGACTTACGTTCAACCTCTGCACTTTCTGCAAGGGCTTGCTCAGAATATGTGTTCTTTGCTCCCATTGCATAAGCTAATCCGCAATACAACAAAGTCGCAAAAATCCAAATTGGAATTAATATGAAGAAAAGGTGCAAGGTGCCAGATGTTTCAAGTAAGTAACTCACCGCTAGAGAGCTTAACCACGTGATAATGGCAGCGTAATTTGTAGTATTACCTTTGTATTTTGACCAATAACGAGTGAAACCAATACGTGGGAAAAGCCAGTGCTCAGCTACAATAACCGCACCTACAGGAGCCATCATTAAACCCATGATCCCAACAAAGCCTAACAATTGAGAAAATACAAACGGAAAACACGCAATGATTGTAGTAACAATACCAACAACCACCGTTACCTTGGTACGGCCCCATTTTTTATTTAATGAACTAAATGCTAAACCGGCACGGTATATTGTTGGATTTGATGTTGTCCAACCGGCAATAATAACAGCAATAATCCCGCAGGTACCTAGCGCTTGAAAGGCAACTGAACCTGGATCTAGTGCCACAATAGTTGTATTAAGTAAAATAGCTGCGCCTGCGCCCATAATACCAGCACAAATCCACGCTAAATAGTGACCGATAAACATACCTAATGCCGAGAAATAGCCATAGCGAGAATAACGGGCAAAACGTAATAGCGTCATATCTCCCATTCCACCGTGCATTGCTAAGTTAGCAACCCAAGCAAAAGCAGCTACATGCCAAAAGCCTATCCCACTATCTGTATCAACCCAAATTGATTGACTAGCAATATTTAAAAAGTCGGTAAAGCTACTAATTGAATTAATACCATTGGTAGCTGATACAATTGTTGGCAATAGTACTAAGGCACCTACAATAAACATTAGAATCATCCAAGGAGCACAGATTTCAGCAAACGCAGCTAATTTTTCAAACCCTTTCACGGCCATAAAAACAACCACAGCGCCTACACCAAGTGCTACAAGCACAAATCTTAAATCTGTTGGGTACCAATCTACTTGAGGGGGGATATCAAAAAGAACACGAACAGCTGATGCTGATACTGTTATCATTGCGCCAGCAAGCACACAAAATAATATGCCATTTATTACACTGTAGAGTTTTATAGTGCCCGGCCCTGCTATTTTTTCAAGGTAGGCATAAAGAGTTAATCGCGTATCTGTAGCTATTGGCGCCGTTACCAAGCCCCAAGTTAAAACGGCTAATAGATTACCTAGTAGCAAACCTAATAGTATATCGCTGGCCCCTACCCCCCATGATACAAATAACGCACCTATTACAAATTCTGTTCCTGCAACATGCTCTCCTGCATAGCTGCCAGCAAACGTATTTGCTGATTGTAATTTATTGGGAGAAACGGGTTGCGTTTCAAATTCTTCTGCTGTCGACATGTTGCCTCCACTGCGCCAATTTTTGTTTTTTTTATGACAAATTAATCGACGTTCTTTATTTTTGTGTGTGTTTTCAAGCTAAAAAACATGCAAAGGCGGTTCAATACCTCTGCATGTTTATTTTTACGATTAAAAGTATCGTTTTATACAATACCTGAACCGTTTCCGCCGCTTGATGGGCGTTTAGATGCAACCGCAGAACGATAATTAGCTTTACGATAAGTTGCTATTGGGTCGATTGCACCACCTTTACGTAAGCGAGCCATCGCTAAGATAGGGCTAACATCAGTATTAAATGCATTTTTAAGTGTGTTACTTGCCATCAATGCATCATTATCTTGCTGGTATTGCGATAACTTTTCGCGGTCAACTAACAAAGCTGATACAAAAGAGCGCTGAACACTTGCAGCAGAGTTCATTAAGCTTTCAATCGGATCTGTCACGTTATGTGATTGGTCTAACATGTAGTTAGGGTTAAAGCCTTCCTGATTTCGGTATTGCGCATCAACTAGCTCATTAAAAATTAAGAACTGCTGATAAGGGTGTAAGCTACCGCTATCAAGATCATCATCACCATATTTACTGTCATTGAAATGGAAACCACCCAATTTTTTAAATTGAATTAAGCGAGATACAATCATTTCAATATTCACGTTTGGTGCATGGTGTCCTAAATCAACTAATGACTTAGCTTGAGGGCCAAGCTCCATAGCTGCAAGGATATTACTGCCCCAATCTTGAATGATGGTAGAGTAAAATGCAGGTTCGAACATTTTATGCTCGATATGTAGTTCCCAATCGCTTGGAAGACCTGCATATATTGTTTTCATGCTCTCTAAATAACGCTCAAAAGCACTTTGGAAGTGTTGTTGGCCTGGGTGATTAGAACCATCACCAACCCAAACCGTTAATGTTTTAGAGCCGAGAACTTTACCCCATTCAATACAATCAAGGTTGTGTGCAATGGCAAGATCGCGTGATTCAGCGCTGGTATTACTTAAAGAGCCGTACTTAAAGCTATGCTCTTGGCCTGGCTGATCTTGGAATGTATTTGAGTTGATAGAATCCCAGCTTAGATTTAACTCATCTGAAAATTGTTTTAACTCTGTAAAATCATCCACTTTGTCCCAGGGGAAGTGAGGTGAAACACGCTCTGTACACTGAGATAAATCATTAATAACCGCGCTGTCTTCTAATTTTTCCCAGATATTACGTGGCTCGCCTTCACCTGGAAAACGAGCAAAACGTGTTCCGCCCGTACCAGTACCCCAAGATGGAACTGCAATTTGAAAAGCCTGAGCTTTCTCTGTAATGTCTTCGATATTGATATCAATACGCGCAAGTTTATTGCCTAATGCTTGGTAGTCTTCATTTAAGTCGCTTAATAACTGAGCATTTTCATCAGCTATCAGAGATTTATCAATACGTTGTGTCATAATTTATTCCTAATACTTATATTGTGTATTTTATCAGTCTATAAATGAGCGCTTTTACAAAGCGCTCTAAAAAGTGCAGCCCTAGCGTAAGAAAGCTTCGTGAAGACCACCATCAACACTAATAATCTGACCAGTTGTTTTACTCAACTGACCTGAAACCATTAAGTAAGCAGCTTCTGCTTGATCTTCTGGCGTGATAGGTTGTTTAGTGAGCGTTCTTTGAGCATAGAAATTAGCGAGCTTATCCCGAAGTTCATCATCAGAATCTTGCTCTGTAAATTCAACATTATATTTAGTTAAAGATGCTATTACACGGTCACGTGGGAACATGGTGCTACCCTTAACAACCGTTGCAGGCGCTAAACCATTTACGTTAACGAGTGGAGATAATTCAACTGCTAGCTCACGAACAAGGTGATTAGCCGCCGCTTTTGATGTGTCATAGGCTAATGAGCCTTTCTTCGATACCGCAGCATTTACACTTGTAGTAAGAACAAGAGCGCCTTTAAAACCTTGTGCTTTCCAAATTTCATTAGCCTCAGTACCTACGATATAACCACCTTTAACATTAACAGCAAAGCTAACATCAAATTGTTGGTCATTCGTCATGCCCGGCTGGCCAGGCGCTAAGAACACGCCTGCTGTTACAATTACTTTATCGATGCCGCCATAAGCCAACGTAACCTCTTTGAACATTTTCTTAACGCTTTCGCGGTCAGTAATATCAACACCCTGAGCAATAGCTGGACCACAGCTTGAAATACCCGTACCGGCTACACCAATACCTTGGCCATAAATAGCAGTCAATTCATCTGCGGTCTCTTGTGCAGCCTCAACACGCAAGTCCGCACATACAACATGAGCACCTTCTTTTGCCACTCTAAATGCTGTTTCTTTACCAATTCCATCGCCAGCACCAATCACAACCACTACATCACGCGCTAATGGCGCTTCTTTTGGCATGCGTTGAAGCTTAGCTTCTTCAAGCAACCAGTACTCGATATCAAATGCTTCTTGCTGAGGTAAAGCTGCGTATTCATCAATTGCTTCAGCACCACGCATAACTTCAATGGCACAGTTATAAAATTCAGCTGTTACTCTTGATTCTGATTTATTTTTACCCCATGCAACCATACCAACACCCGGTATTAAACATACTGATGGAGACGAGGCTCTTTGAGCTGGTGAGTTGTGACGCTTACATTGTTCGTAATAATCACTGTAATCTGACTTGTACTGTTCAACACCTGCAGACAATAATGTTTTCAATTGCTCAATACTATCTGTTTCAGGGTTCCAATCTACATAAAGAGGTTTAATCTTAGTTCGTAAAAAGTGATCAGGGCAAGACGTACCTAAATCAGCCAACCTCGGTGCATCAGCACTATTTACAAAGCGTAATACAGTATCATCAGACTGGACTGTACCAATCATCTTTTTCTCGCCAGAGACTAAGCCACGTAAATAAGGTAATACTGCACCTAGGACTTCTTCACGTTTAGCATTATCTAACTTAGCGTACTTTTGACCACCAAAAGTCATTTCACCTTTATCATGTTCTTCAATATAGCGAGCCGCTTTTTCGATGATATCTAGGCTTAGGTCGTAACACTCTTTGTTATCATTAGCCCAGTTAATAACACCATGTCCAGCTAAGATAGCACCTTTCGCATCAGGGTAGTCTTTACAAATAGTCTGTAGCTTCAAACCAAGGTCAAACCCAGGGCGCTGCCATTCAGTCCAAACTAGCTCATCACCAAAGATTTTCTGTGTTAATTCTTTACTGTTTTTACTTGCAGCCACTGCAATTACTGAGTTCGGGTGCATGTGATCGACATGCTTATATGGAATAAATGCGTGTAAAGGAGTATCGATTGAGGTCGCACGAGGATTTAAGTTAAATGTTGCATGGCGATACATATCAACCATGTCATCTTCAATCTGTGTTTTAACACCTACCTCATCAGCACTATGGTAAATGTCTTGAAGAGCAATTAATTTACTCATGTACAACGAGGAAAAATTCTCAGGTTTTGATGTTCTTAAGTCACCACCAGAACCTTTAACCCACAATACTTCAACACTTTCACCAGTAAGAGGATCAACTTCCATTGCTTTCGCAGAAGTATTACCACCGCCAGTATTGGTAATTCTTTGGTCAGCACCAAGAATATTCGAGCGATAGATAAGGCTTTCTACTGGGGATAAATTTTCTACTACAGCATCGTCCCAGCTATAATTTACATGTTTATATTCATTACTTTTGCTTGGCATCTTCTGTTTAACTCCAGCTGTTAATTAGTTTTTAATAACTTTTAAATACATTGCACGTAATACTACAGCCCCAACAAACACAGTCAAGCATTTTAAATCATTTTCAGTCACCAAATTATCAATAAGAGTCAGGCTCTTCCTTTTTTTTTAGAGTAATCTTTGTTTTTATGGTGGAATAAAGTGAGATTTATTATTGTAAGCGGCTAAAAATATTAATAATTTTAAGTTTACTACTTAAAAAGAGTCGCCCTTTACAAATATTAGAGTAGCATTTATTGGTAGCTATACAGTTTTGTCTTTACTAACAAAACCTATAAAGAGCTTTTATTCGGTGGTATGGATTGATTTCTTACAAAAGTAGGAATTTAAAAAATATCAGACGACTTTGGCTTAATAAAGACTACGATAAAACTTGGCTCACTTTTGGCGTCACCAAGTGTTAATGCCAAGCCAGTAAATTAATTTGTGTAATTGCGCCTTCAATTTTAGTTCGTGCCGAGCTATTCGCTGAGTAAACGGCTATTGTTGGTGGTAAAAGCCATCAATAAACACTGCCCGCTCAATCTAGAGTAAAACGTCATAGCCTTATTATCATTTCCTAAATCATGATCAAGGCTGAGCTGTTTTACTTAACCAGCATGCAAAAGTTTAATCATTTCATTAGGCTAATAGGCTCTTAACCAACCGGCTAAAGCAAGTCAAAAATTAAGCCAGATTTTAATGTGGGACACTGAAAAGTAAGCTATTGATAACTTTGATTTTGATTTTGATATAAATTCAAGCCTCTTTATTCGCCTTTACATTTTGCGCTTGCTCAAATATTTCTTTATACACTTCATCGCGGCTGATGGGTGGGTATTTAAATTTAGCGAGTATTAAAATCAGCTCGACTTTGAGCGATGATTTAATATCGTCGCGGTTATTCCAATCAACAAATTTAACTTTGTCGTCTACGATAACTTTTACCGCTTGGGCCAGCTCAATGAGCTTATCTTCGGGGTAGTCAAAGTCGTACTTAACCGCTAACATTTTTAGGGCGTCGTAAAAGCCTTTTTCTTCAATATCAATGCCCAGCTCGTCGCCTGCGTTCATTTCGTCGCGTACGCTGTAAATCATATCAACCATGCTTTCTGAAAAGTCATCTAATACGCTACTTACCAGTACGTCATCTTCTTTTCGCTCGTTGTAGCGCTGTACAAGCGATTCAAAGCGTTTAGTAAAGTCGATACCTTGGGTTTGGTTTACTTTTTTAAGCTCACCTATGGCTTTGGCTAGCATTTGTTGCAGTATTTTTATTTTGGTATTGGGGAGTTTTATTTTTTCTATTTTGGCGATGTAATCATCATTAAAAATATCAATTTCGCCGCCGTCTTCATTGCCGAGTTTAAATACTTCTTCTACGCCGTCACTTTGCAGGGCTTCGCTTATCATTTCACGTACCTTAGCGTTCATTTGAGCGGTATCGGGCGCTTCGCCTTTGGTTAGCTTGTAAATAATAGAGCGAATGGCAAGGTAAAAGTGAATGTGGTTACGCTCACTTTCGTTTATTTTTTCACTACCACAACATACATCGTATGCGGCTTTTAAACGCTTAACTAAATCCATAAACCGCTTTTGGCGTTTTTCGGTAATAAGTGCAAACTCAGCGGCGTGGTTTAAGCAGTTTAGTTGGGCAACGGCTTCGCCGGTAAAGTAAGGGCTGCTGTCAAATTTATGAAATAACTGGGCAAGTAACGCTAAATGGTTTTTTACCTCAATAACCGAGGCGGTAATGTCTTCAAAATTAGTTTCGTCTGTTTTTGAATACTGCGCTAACGCTTTATTCATTTCAGATTTAATACCAATGTAGTCAACCACTAGGCCTTTATCTTTGCCTTCAAACTGGCGGTTAACCCGCGAAATAGTTTGTATTAAGCTGTGCTTTTGCAGTGGCTTATCTATGTACATGGTATCTAAAAATGGCACATCAAAACCGGTTAGCCACATGTCTACCACTATGCACTCTCCTATTGATTATATAAATTCGGGTCTCTCAGCAAGGTTTTTCTTAAATTTGCTAAACACCACAAGCACTGCATTTACTGCAACAGATTTTAAGATACCGTGATATAGGTTTAACGTTAAAAAATGACAGCACAAAAAAGCACCCTAAAAAATCAGGGCGCTTTGCGTTTAGGACAAATAAACGAGGGTTATACAAATTTAAATAACAAATATAGCAGCATAGCTTTCATACTATGCTTATTACTTTGGCGATATTGCTCATAGTTGATTATGCCAATAGCCATCTTGGTACAGAATAAGGTCAGCGTAATAAACCAGGCAAAATTTTGAGTTGATTGGTACAGGAAAGAAAGTACCGCTGAGCCACCAAAAACAATGGTCGAATAGATGATTTCTATTCGATATCGACTAATAGCTTTCAAAATTTTGGGCATTAAAAACCATCATCGAACGGTTCAAATGCATCAAAACAATCATCTCCTATAGAGTCCGCTATCGATTCTTCAATTTCATAAACGGTCATTACTCGATTAGATTGGCCCACCACATTGCCGCCAACATCTACGATATTAGCGCTCGCATTTGTGATAGGTAATCCTGTTGAGGGATTAATAGCAATATCATTAGCGTCATTATTTTTCATTTTTTAACCTTATTAATCATTAATTTCTGCTTTCAAATTTAATGATTTCATGATAAAAAACAAACTTGTTTGACTGCGCAGCTCAGCAACAAACGGTTTGAACAAGGCATGCCCTCTTCTTCTATTTTCACTTAATTTTTTAAGTAAAAACCCTTTCCTCTTTATCTAAAAAGTTTATTAATAAGTTTAATTTGAAGACGTTTTTTGTCTGAAAGACGCTCTTAAAACGCATTTTTCGGCACGAAAAACTGCAAAAAAAACGCCTTAGAATGAGGCCAACAAGCGCGTAATGTGGCATAAGCGAAGCTTAGGACACATGGAGTTGCGCGAATGTACAGGCTGGTCTGTACCAACCGCGATAGTGTTTCGCATCAGCGAAATTCGATTAAAATTTGGCACAAATTGATATCGAACCATCTATTTTCGTAGAAAATAAAAGCGAAGAAAAATGCGGATAATGGGGCACCCATCGCATTGTCTGCAGCGGCAGTATGGCGGTTGGTACAGGGCGGAGCACGGTACATTCGCGCTGGGTCTACAACGCTAGCGCGATAGCGCGTTGAGCCAGCTCGTTGCGGAGCAACACCAGAGCTGGCGTGCGTTTTAGGCCCTATGGTTGAGTAGCGAAGCGACGAGGCCATCCGCTGAAGGCGGTTTTTGTTGCGATAATTATCGCGACAATGATTCCGTGCATGCAGTTAAAGCATCTCGGAATGAAAAACGGCAATATAATTATAAAATGATGATAATTATTATGTTGCGATGCTAGTTAGTTTTAACAATTAACTCATCAAAAGGATTTTTGAATTGACTCAGCAACCATCAAAAAATTTAGAAAAGAACAACCCATTTCATACTCACTACCCTCGCTATTTTGATATTGATATGCGGTATTATCCAGGCGCAAATAACCACCAAAAAGGGGTTAACAGAACCAAGGTCTCGGTGCTTATTGCAATTCGGTTTTCTATTGTTACACCAAGCATTGTGAGTTGGCTATATGGCATTAATCATCGCCTAGCATTAGAGCATTTAAACCGGCTAGAAAAAGATGGACTATTGCGGGTGGTAAAAACACACCGAAGCCCAGACGGTCGCGTTTATGTGCCTACCTACACTGCTGCCAAATTCGCAGAGGAATTAATGGGCATCGACATACATTTTAGAGCGAATAGAAACCCCGCTTTGCAATTCAATCAAAATAATATAATGCATAATCTAATTAACGCATTTGTTATGCTGCGCGGTATACACAATTATCACAGTGATGAAACATATGCGCCAATGTGGAGTGGATTCATTACCGAGCCTGAATTTCAACGAATTAACAGCCTATCCGCTGCAAGAACTGTGGATGGCGCTGTGCAACTTCCTGATGGCTCAATAGCCGCTATTGAGGTGGAGCACTCTTTTAAAAATAAAACGGCACGGCAGGTCATTTTGCTAAAATATTTGGCCTCGTTAAAAAAACGCGATTACAGTAAGATTTTTTTATTCTCTCAGTCGGTCAAAATTTTTGATGACATTAAACGACTCCACGAACAGTTATTTGAGGAGATGCCACAGCGTTTTGATAAAAAAACGCGAGCACCACTTCTCAGTGAAAGTGATGCTGAATTACTTCGCTCGTCTATTATTTTCCGTACTAAATTATGTGAAGAAATTAATGAAATGTTTTATAAATAGCCAGTGAAAATAAAAAAGCACCCTGGGGTGCTTTAGATTTTAGTTGCTTTTAACTTTAGGATATCCTAAAACTAAACTAACAACATAGAGAGCTATAACAAGTAGCGTATACCCCTTAATCTCTAATGATTCAATTAATGGTGTATAAACCATTTCCTTGAAGTGTAGCCACGCTAATACAACAAAAAAATGCGCATATAATCGAGTTAATGCTGCGAGCTCATTTGCAATGTTACCTAGTGTATTTATTTTATTTCTCATACAAGTTTCCTATAGTTTGTCTTGTACAAGTAACTAGGTACGCTAAAAGAAAATTTAATATTAATTTAGGTTAACTGTGATGAGTAATATTTTTTAGCATCAGAATCTCCTATGATTTTAGCGTATTGAAAGCACCTCTCAATATCTTTTTTTGGTAATTTGAAATTTCCCTGGGCGTTTTGCATTACTAGTTCGTACTCCCCAAGCATAGAAAGATTATTTCGAGCCCAAACCCCCTCGCCATGAGAACCTTTTGCTACTCGAGGGCGTTTTTTTATTCGTGGTCTACATGGTAATTTGAATGCTTCATCTCTCTTTTTACATGTATATGAAAACTCGACAGCTACTACACATTTACCAATCTTTTTGGGTTTAAAAACAACATCTATATCTGTGTTGTAATTAATTTTTTTTAAAGCAGGAACTATGACCCTACGTTTAAACTCTCGCCAATCTTGATAGGAGTTTTGCAAATCGGCAATACCTTTCATCCACTCAAGTTTCAGCTCTACGACCACACGCCCATCACGCTTATGATTTAAAAACTTTTCTTTTTGTTTTAACAGTTGGTACAAGCGGAATGAATATAAAGTGTTCAACCCTTTTATATTTTCAAATTTGAGTTTGGTAAAATTACCATCCAATCCAGAGATAAGCTCTGTCATCTCAGGAGAAAACTCTAATCGTATATGAGCACTAGTATTACGCGAATTAATATACTCTCCTTCGACTAGCCAATTAATCGACTTACTACCGCTCTTACCTTTGATTAGCACTTGTTTGTTTTTTAAGGTATTTATTGCACTTTTTAAATAATTATGAACATTTAATTCTTGTAAATCGAAGTGTGAAGAAAACTCTTCCGGGTACACAATAATAGCTCCTGCGTGTGCCTCCTTTGAATAGACTTTTGTTAGGCAAAATAAAACTAACCTTAGTTCGTTAATTTTTAGCTTATAGCTAGACTCTACAAGGAGATTACTCTGTACAACTGCTGAATAAGTCATAATAGACAACTGTAATGTGTTTTCGATGTTAGAATGATAAAGTATTTGTGGTTAAACAAAAAAAGGCGGGAAGTTATAAATATTCACTATTTAGAAATGCCCACCTCTAATATCTAAGTTGCCCACTGTAACGGTCTAAAACGCCCCCCCACAGCGCCTATAATGCCCACATAAAATGTACTTTTATAGTTAACATTCAATAAGTTAAAGGTAGCTAAAAGATAAAAATTAAAAAAGTAAAAAAATAACCCCAACTTCGTTGTTTTTATTAATTTATTTTTTAAAGCATTTATACAATGTGGGCTATTATTTAGAATAATTTTATATACATACATCAAAGCGAAGAAAGCATAGCTTCTTCGCTCTGGAATTAATTTAACCTTTTGCCTTACCTTACATAGTTAGTAGCTCCACGCTTTTGTGAACCTACAACAAAACGATATATTTGCGTAACGTTTTCCCCTGAGAGTTTTCTCATTTAGAGATTAACAAACCAAATTAGTGGTCTGGTAGCCTGCAAATAATGGCTATTGGTATATTTTAGGGGTTATGATTAGGCCGCTATCTGTTTTTGTAAAACAGCAAATTAGGCCTGTATTATTCATCACTACGATTATCCAAAAAATTTTGAATATATCGATGTGTATAGTCGGCTTCAAACTCAGCAGGAAATTCATTTTCTATGTCTTCTTTATATGAATCGGGAAAATTTTCTTCTATTTCATCAGTTATCATAGAATCGAAATGTTCCTCAGGATCATCGCCATACACATTTTTAAATTCTTCACAAAACTCATCATCATAATCTGGATATGCTTGAACCTGCTGCTCAATGTCTTTTATTATACAAACCATTAGTTTATACATAAGTACTTTTACACCACGGTAATTTAACTGTTTATTGGCAAAAACATGAGGCTCTACAATTGACCAAAAGCCCTTGAAGTTAGGGTTTTCATTGTTCAACATGAGTTTATTGATTTTATGGTCATTATCACTGATGATTTTTTTTAGGTCATCTAAAAGCGTAATCGTATCTAGCGTAGACATATATCTAAAAGTCATTTCAAAATCCTTTTAATTAAGTAGTTTCTATTAGTTAGGTATTAACCAATCCGTGCTTCTCTGATAGGGAGATACTAATAAGTAGATTTAGGGGTAGGTAATTACTTATGTTTTTTGCAAATGTTTTGCAAATACATAAAAAAGCGAGCCAATAGGCTCGCTAGAGTGTTACACGTTGTTCAGTTCTGCAAGCCATTCGCTTTCGGCAACTCTAAAAAAAGAACTGGGCGTTAGCATGAACAAACTCTGGAACTCTTCATGAAACAATTCACAAAATTCAGCTATTTGTTCCAAGTATATTAGTAAAAATCCAACCATTTCAATACCCTCTAAATAACGTGAAGTAAATTCTGGGTTAGCTTCTAAAAGCTGCTTAGAAATACTGATCCCCAAAGTTTGACCTACACTGTCACGATGCAAATAGACATAGTTTGTAAAACTAAGATCCATCGTTTTTTTATCAACGATATCTGCTAATAGCAGAACGGTTGTACAGTCATCCCACGGAGTTTTACTGGCTCGAACGTATTGGCGAATGAATTGAGATTTAGTATTTTTCATGATTTGTCCTCGTTAATTTGTCCTGACATTAACTAGGACCAGCGGTGGGTAAAAATGAAGAATTGCGTTTTTTTAGCTAAATTTGCAAAAATAATAAAAATCATTAAGGTTAAAAAAGAGCTCCTAACCTTGAGACAGACCAATATGACTGATTACATTTGGATAATGCCAGCGATAGTACTGACGCTAATTGTTATAAAAATTATACTGACACACGATAAAGAAGACTAAATTTATGGTCTTTCTAGCCTTTACTTGAACAGTGCCACTGATTCAAACTTAGAATTCCCAGAACATTGATAGGATATTGAATTATTAATAAATATAGCGCCCGTATTGAAATTTATTATCGTAATTACGCTCTAAAAATAATTATGTTTTTTATTAGGTAAATTTAGCACGCAAAGAGAAATTGTTTAAAGCGTCTATTAAAGTAAGTGCTTTGAAGTGAGAAATTAGGTTAGTTATTCTGCAAAAAATCATCGAACTAACTTACTAAGTAGAGAGTAAGAGTATATAGGCTGATGGTTTCAAGAGTGACTACAACGACAGCGCGTCTACTTCTAAAACACACTAAGAGCTTTTACCGATGGGTAATTATTAGCGCGGATTGCTGCCTTTCAAGTTTTACTAGCGAACGGCTCTTGTGTGCCAATTGCGGACGGTGATAATCTCTCTTAAGCAGTTTGTTAGCTTTACGACTGAAAGACTTCAAAGAAGTTTTCTTCTAACTGAACACAACTGATCAATTTTTCTTTGTAAATTAGTTATTGGTAACTCCCACTCAGTCTTGACCAAGGCTTTCGAGATTAATGAGTTTTGCATTAATTTAGCGATTTTTGATGGGACATCATCTAAATTTTGCCCATTTACAAAGGTGTCATCATCATAATCGTGTGGGTAGGTTTCGATTGTGTTGGCAATTTTTAACTCCTCAATGAGTTCATTTAATTGCTCAATCTCAAACCTGTTTTCCAACTGCTTGATCTGTGATTTCCTAGCTTTACTTGCATAAAAAACCGACACACATGCAGCTAATGCCGATACGCCCATTGGGATTAACCGCGACCAATCCAACTCGTCCACTTTTACCTCTCAGTTATACTCTTGGAAAGCTAACAATTTAATAGTGCGCTCATCGCGTATATTTCTGCCTACGCTACGCTCATTTTTCTACACAATATATGTTTTAACAAATAAGCTAAGGTATTACTATCACTAAGTTTTCTAAAACTTTAAAGAAAAGTTAAATAGAACAATATACGCACGTCTCTAATTTTCATGAATATATGTGCAAAGAGTAGTTTAACCAATCAACTAACTCTTATATTTACCAATCGGAATGACTGGTTTTCGCTCTTTGCTGAAGTTCAGCTAAGTGCTAAACTCAGCCATTCGGAACGCCTCAAAAACGAGCGCAGGTTAAGGTGCCCTGCTTACTTGATTTGTTAGCTTTTTTTCTATTAGACTACGCCACCAGTTATTTAGTACACCGTTAACAAAAATCTGAAACGAATCCATTGAAATAGGTAGATCTTCTGATTTCCAGCTTCCGCCTAATGTATGAGCTGCTAGTGCTAAAACACCTTTTTCGGCGACGCCAGATTCCTTAGATACACAATCAGGAGGGCCGCATAATGGTGCAGGGAATGGTGTTCCGCCATGTAGTGCAGCAGAGCGATAATCATATATTTTACTCAGGATCCCTCTAAAACCTGTTTTACTCCATTTAACCCTTGCCCATTCATCAGGCCTATTTTCTGGAGGGGCTGGAAAGTAGTTTAAACAAAATTTAATAAACTTACTGGTTGCACCAAGTGTATGTGCGATTTCATTAGCAACTTTCTCCACTAAGATTTCACCACCGACTTCAAACAACATCTCTGCTAGCTCTGGCTTTGATGCTCTTAACCTATCAACGTTCGTATCTTCATCCGAAGACCACTGACAAGCAGCAGTCTCAAGAGAAGACACTAACATTAACCAAGCTAATTCAGGCTCACTTTCAGCCACCCATAGCGCTTCTTGGTACATACGAGAAGCTCGAACTAGAGAAACATATTGCTCCTCATCCAAGCTCCTTAAAGAATATATTTCATTAAGATCCGTAATGTTTACTGTCTTTACTACACTTGGTAGTACAGGTCCCCTAGAACCAATTTTTACTTCAGGAGGCTTTTCTCTTGTTGACCTTGGTGTGCCAAAATATCCATCAGAATGTGAATCATAAGTTCTTGTGGCTTTACCGGCTTTAACTCTAATTCCAAGTTTCAATGAAACTAAGGCTGCAATTTCATCAGTTACCCAGCCTCCATGATATTTTGAAGTGTCAGTTTTTAACCCATAAGAGCTTTGATCGTCTACATACCAAAAGACCCTAAGAGTGATTGCATCACAGATCTTTCCAGGTCCATTGATGCCTAAAATCATATTAAGAAATTTATAAGGCCCAATTTCATCATTTAGTTCTCCCGTGATATGAGAATCAGTATATAAAGGAAATTCTGAGATAGATTTAGGCTTTAATTTTGGACTAAACTCTTTCAAGTTCCAGTAGGACAAAACTCCACCAGTATTATCGGACAAGTAAACCTCCTGTTAAGTGAAAAGCCAACGCCCCAAGCCGGGGATTTCATGAGCGTTTTTCAGCAAGTAAAATTCCCGCTGACTTAGCTTGTTAGGGTACGCGTACAACTACAAGCTCCTTACTTATAATAATTTAATGGTGCGCTTATCGCGTATATCTCTGCCAACGCTACGCTCATTTTTCTACATTATATAGTTTTAACAAATAACCTAAGGCATTGCTATTAATAAGTTTTCTAAAACTTTAAAGAAAAGTTAAACAGAACAATATGCGCGCAGCGCTCATTTTAATGAATATATGCGCAGAGAGCAGTTTAACTAATCAATTAACGACGATATTTAGCAAATCTCAATGTCCGGTTATCGCTCTAAGCCGCCCCCATATAAATAGTAGATATGGAAATGCGTTCCACATTGTGGAAACAGGGTTATCAATACATAATTCTGGTTAAATACACCAGAATTATGTATTCACTACCGAATACTTCCTTATATACACACCATAAATATGTAATTTTAGTTATTAACTTTACATAATTATGGTAATTACACTAAAAACACCGTTATTTTACACTCTATATTCAAGTAAGACTTAGTTTAAAGACTTAATAAACTAATTGAGATAACACAATTATGGTATTTTTCATCAAAAGACTCATGTTAGATACAGATAAATGGTGTTTTATAATGTTAGATAACATAATAGTGGTATTTCAACACCATTATTTTGTTATTTATAAAAACCAAAAAAAAGACAAAACATTGAAATTTAGTTACTTTTAATAAAAAATTAATTTTATTGATTACATGTAACTGGTAAAAAACACCAATTTTATGTAAAACAATCGTTTCGAATACACAAAACTGGTGTTGTTGACCAGTATTGTGTATTTTAAGCTTATTGATTACAGTTTTCTGGTGTGCAAATGGAAAAAAAACTAAACCCAAACCCAATTTCTCGTTCAAATTTACCTAAACATATAAAACAAGGGCATAAACTTGTATTCAGCCGCAAAGACTTGTCGCAAAGAGAAGCGGATTTATTTGCACTGATGATGGCGCAGATGAAAGATTCCGACTGGGAAAAAAGCACACCACAGTATACATATACAGCAAGCCAGCTATCAGAATGGCTGAATATCAGCTCTAAGCACGTTGGCAGTATTTTATCTCCTGCTGCTGAACGACTGGCAAGTTACAAAATAGGTATAAAAGTAGAGGGGACCTCCGGCGACTTTGAATTTGATTACAAACCTCTATTTAAAAATATTAAGTATAAACGAGGCGTGTTAACAATGGTGCCTAACGATATGCTTGAAAGCGAATATATTGAATATAAACAAGGGTTTGCATTAATAACAACGAGAACATATTTAGATATAAAACAAGAATACGCAAAAAGATTGTACGAAATTTTAAGCAGATTTAAAAAAGACGGTTATGAAATGCATTACATTGCAATTGACGAGCTTAAAGGGCTATTTGGTTTACTCGATGAAAGTGGGCGGCTGAAAAAAAATAAAAGCTCTTTTAAAAACAACGGTGTATTCATGAAACGCTGCGTTAGGGATAGTATAGAAATCTTACGTGGACACCCTATTGCTCGTAAAGAATTTTTATTTCTAGAAAGCGAAAATAATGACATTGGATACGAATTAAAAACACAAGGTAAGAAAATTTCTGAAATAAAATTTCTTATTAGATGGCTAAATAAAGGTACTACTGAAGAATTAAATACTCATGATGCGCTAAATACAGTGAAAGAACTAATTTCTAAGCAATTAATTCAAAAAGAAAAATTATCACCTGCAGAACTAACACAGCTAATGTTTGCTTATCGCTATCTTGGCCAGGATGATGAGGCGGATAAAGTTGAAAAAGCTCTAAATAGAAGCATGGCTCTAAATAAAAATACAGTAAATGAAAAAGAGAAACAGCTAAGGGATGAAGTTAATTCTTTAATAGAGTTGACGAAGGATATCGACTACTAAGAACACCATAAACCTGTAATCACAACACCAATAATGTGATCAGTAACACCGTTTTTGTGATCACTAATACCATCAATATGATCATCAACACCATTAAAGTGATCTTAAACACCAATAAACTGATCTAAAACAACTTAAAAACCATTATTTTTCAATGTGATAAGTAGTCTATATATTAATAGTCTCTATATTCTTTAATAGAAATAATAAAATTTATAGTGTCTGTGTATAAGTGCATAACGTTGAAATACATAGCAATTAGATAAGAAACAAAATATTCCATTTAATGTTTACAAATTAATTAATATGCAGCATTATATGTTAACTTTATAAAATGCTGCATATTTCAAGGTAAGCTGATGGATGACAGAATACTAAAAATAGCCACTAGGGCAAAACTAACCCTGGAGGCATTGTCAGAGAAAATTACTAATTCTCAGATAGAATTTAATGCTGAAAAGTATGAACCTACATACTCAAAGTCTGCAGTCGCAAATTTACCAGAATTAGCTAAGGCAAAAGTTGATAAGGCTGTAGCTGAGATGGAGCAAAAAGGATATCAGTTCCAAAAAAAACAAGCCGGTTTAAATAATGTTTATAGTATGGGCCATAAAGATATTACCGCTATTTATGAACACAGAGGGGTTCCAAAATACCGTGATAAATTTAAAGAAGCCCATACAGTTTTTCTTACAAACCTTAAAGGAGGCGTTGCAAAAACGGTCTCCAGCGTAACTCTCGCTCACGGCTTAAGATGCACCCCTGCCCTACTTCACCATGATTTGAGAATATTAGTGCTCGACCTAGATCCACAGGCCAGTGCAACAATGTTTATGAAACACGACCTTTCTATTGGCGTTGTAGATGAAACTGTTGCCCAAGCAATGCTTCAGAATGTAAGCCGTGAAGAGTTATTGGAAGAGTTTGTTAAACCATCGAACGTATCTGGCGTAGATATTATACCTGCCTCTATTGAAGATGCATTTATAGCCTCTCAATTCGAGAAGTTAGCAAATGAGCATTTACCTGGACAAAATATATATGATGTTCTGCAAGAAAATATAATTGATAAGCTAAAACATGATTATGATTTTATCTTTATTGATTCAGGGCCCCATTTGGATGCATTTCTATTAAACTCTTTTGTTGCAGCTGATACATTTTTAATACCAGTCCCCCCTGCTCAAGTTGATTTTCATTCGACTCTAAAATTTATGCAAAGACTTCCTGAACTTTTCGATATGACCGAAACGGCAGGCAGCGAAATTAAACTTAGTTCAATATTCGGATATATGGCTAAGATTGCGAGGAAATCTGATCATGCTGATGCCCAAAGCCTACTTCGGGAGGTCTGTGGTGCAGACATGCTAGATACGTCTTTACCGTTATCAACAGCATTTGAACGTTGTGGTGAGAGTTTTGGGACTGTTTTTTCAACTAATCCAAAATTTTATCCTGGTGATAGAGATGCGTTAAAAAAAGCGCGTCTAAAGGCCGAAGAATTCACACGTTCAGTATTTGACACAATTACGTTTAATAGAAAAAACAAAGGCTAGACCACTATGAATACCAAAAAACGAGCCGTGATCGGACGTAAAATTACAACTACTAATCTAGATGAGCTTATTACAAAAAATAGTGGAAATAATATAGTTGAACGTTCACCTATTTCTGAACGAGACATTGAATGGGAACGTGTTGAAATTGAAAGCCAGGATGTTTTAAATAAATGTACAAAGTCGATTTATAATAAGCGATCTTTTAAAGACTTGTCTTTAGCATCTGTGCTCGATATTTATCATTCAATAAAATCTACAGGTGGTAATACTGAAGCCGTTAGAGCTGAACTTGTTGATGGTAAGTATGAAATCCTAGGTGGCCTTCGTCGTGCTTACACTGTTTCTCTTTTACCAGATACAAAATTAACCTTAGTTGTTGCCAAAAATTTAACGGAAGAAGAACGTGCTCATTTCGCCTTAGTAATGGATGAATACTCAGAGCCTAGCTATATGGATAAAGCACGCTCCATTAGTGAGTTAAAGGATAAACTGGAAAAAAGAAATGGTATGGAGCTAACAGGGACAAAACTTTGTGAAATTTTGGGGATGAAAAAAAGCAACGTCTACTACGCGTTAAGCTTTTCAAATATACCTAACGATATTATAAAGCTGTTCCCTGCTCTAAAATATATATCTACTCCATTTCTACGAGAATTAGTTAAACATAATAAAGATAATTATCTCGATAATTTAGCTTCACATTTTAAATCGATCAAAACATCACAGCTTACTGGTAAAGAGTCTAAAGAAGAATTATTAGAAATAGACGAATTTTTAGAAAAGGAATCTAAAAAGTTACAACGTGATATTTTAAATAAAATTAAAAATGATAAAGCTCAAGATAAAACTGCTTATGACGGTAAGTTCAAAGAGCTTATTAAAAGCAACGTAAGTGGTGTAAAATTTACGACGACAAAAAATGGTGTAAATATTTCAATAGACGAGTCCAAAGTGAGTCCCGATATATTAGAAATGCTTTTAACGAGTTTTAATTCTTAGTTTTACCAACATAAACTTTATTTAAAATGCTTTTTCCACATTGTGGAAAAGGCATTTTTATTACAAACAAACTATTTATTATCTATAATTTTTTAAGCGTATAGTTATCACAACCTTCCTACTCATAATTTTCGATAGTTCAAATACTCCTGGTTTATAGTTGTAGACTCATATATTTAATTTGCACTAGTTTTCAAACCTGATATGACTTCCCACATATGCTAGATGCATATAGATTTAAGCTGTTAACAAATTACCGAGTGTAAGTACCAAATTAAAGAAGTCGCTGGATGAATTAGTATTTAAACTAAAACTTATATTGATGGCGAAGCCAATTATCAGATAAAGCTAAACCCTTTCTATCATCCGATGAAAAACTATCTCCCCCAACGATTAGTTTTGCATTACCACGATGTGCCGTTTTTTTGAGCTGCATTGTAGTGGTTTTTATGCTTGGCTAAAAAGCCTTTAAGCAAAGAGACTTGGAGATAAACGCTTGTTGAAACTCATTAAAGAATTTTATGTAGCCAGTGCCGGCACGTATGGTAACCATTGAATACATGCAGACTTGCATGAAGCTGGAAAGCAATACAACGCAAATAATGTTTCTAAGATTATCCGACAACATAAGCTTAAAGCACAAATCGGTTATTAGCTTTGCCATATTAAAGGCGGTAAAGCATCACGGAATGCAGATAACTTATGAGCGCGTCAATTTAACCCGTCAGCGCCAAACCAATCAGAGCTAAGCGGCATTATCTAAGCCCCTCTCAAATGCGGTAACAGTGATTAGCTTATTCTCTGTCTGATTTTAAGTTAGTAATTAAATAAAAATATGGATAACCTTTTTTATAAATGTAGTCTTAATGACTGTATATCAACACTAATTTAAAGTTGAGGTCTTGGTGGATGATCATGGTAGTTAATGTGGTAACCCTAGTTAACTTGCATTAATGAAGAGGTATAAACTTGTACTACCGTTTAGCCGAGTAGGGAATTGGCATAATAATGCGGTTGCTTAAAGTTTTTAACGAGCTTAAAAAGTGAATAGTTAAGCCTAAGATATACTCGATACGAGAATATGCGAAAACTAAGATATTTAATTTTAGAGAAATTTTTTATAATCTAAAAAAGCGCTATACACACAGGTAGTGCATCACGTGTTAAGTTTTAAGAAGCGTACTATTTTGAGTTAAAAACAGTCTAGTGAAAGCTGGAAAGTCCTAATTTGTAAAGTTGACAAGGGCTGACACCAAAAAAATTTACTTTCACTAACTTGCTATTCGGTGTTGTTATAGTCATTCACATCTAATAAAAGTATTTAAAAGGGGTTTAGGATATGTGTTTATTGGCTACGGATAATAAACAAAATCATTTGATAACCATACCTTCTATATCGGTCACAATAAGTGTTCTATAACTTGCTAAAGACACTAAGAGTATACACATTCTGCTAGGTAGCTTTTCTTTCGAAGAATCTTAAATACGTATTAATATTTTTAAACAGGAGGGGGGGATTTTTATACTAATTTACAGCACACGTAGGTTTATATTAGGTAGATACAAATATGATGCCTTAAAATGTAGAGCCTTGTTTCACTCGCGTTCAGCATATACGAGAAGCATTAGATATTTAGCTAAATATGTTTTATAAACAGGTAAATTAGGAAACGCTGTTGCGATGAAGTTAAAGGATGCCTAAATAGTGTATGTACTACAAAAGTCTCGATTTATTAAGACTTTGCCCATTCAAAGTTAGTCAGCAACACGTTATTGACAATTGCTTTCAACTAATGAGATCCGACCACTGTTAAATTTAATGCTTATTGGTTGAATTGATATGCTCTTAATGCAATCTTAACTATGATATTCCGGTTATTTTATAATAACTGAAACATTACGCTTCTGGATAATTTTTCTGGCAATTATAAGTAAAGCCGTATTTTACAGCACTTTCAGCTAAAGTGATGTGACCATATTTAAAATATTTATTACTTCTTTTAATCTTATTTAACTAAGCTTTTAATATCAGCAATTTTCATTTTCCTTCGGATCTTTAAGCACATTTAGATTGTTCTAATAATTGGATATCCATGACGAACAGCACATAATGTAAATTAGTAGTTGTTTATCTTTGCACATAAAATAACTTTAATAAAAATCGAGAAGATGAACTATTTGAAGTTTTGCAAACTATAGGAAGTCTAAATCAAGTAAACAAATTTATTAATATATGCATAACACATAAAATTTGGTGGAGTTACTTTCCACAATGTGGAAAGTATTTATTTTAGTACTTTTAATACTTCGTCGTTGAGCTTCTAAAACAGCCTAAATAAATAATAAATAGTCTTTAAGCAACTGAAAGAGTTTGTTTATTTAACTATTTATTCATCAACAATCGAGCGCTTCTATTTGGGCTTAAGAGCTTCCTTTAGACATTATACTACTCTACCCGTGCATTAGTGCCTTTAATACGTTCTAAGCGTTTAGGAGTGCTTGTAGTAGTATCTTATTTTAAGAGAGATACTTTGTATTTATTAATCTGCAACTAGATGGTTTTACATATGATATATGTATTATAGATGACTAGTATGAATAAGTTTTTTAGAAAAATAAGTTAAATAATTTATCTGATTCAGATAGAAAATTACATTACCTTAAAAAATTTTATTAATATGAGCTAATGAAAGTTAGTGGGTTAGGGCGTTATCGAGATATTTTTTATTTTACGAATATACTTACAGCTAATTTTTTTGCAGAGTGCTTTCTTTAGATAAAGTCTATCACTATATACGTTTGTTAATTTGTTAATTTGTTAATTATTAATAGAGTTGTTTTAAAATAGTGCTTGATTGTAATTTGCTTGCTCTTAAGGATAGTAATAAGGTTAATATGGTTAAGTAATAGGTATAAGGTTAAAGGGTACGTTATATTGATAAGTTATTGAATATTAATAAGTTTGCTTGAATTTGCAGATCAATAAACCTCTATGTTTGGATCATGTTTACACTATGTTTTAGATCCGGTTTCCTCTATGTATTCTTTAAAACTATATGGTTACCCACAAGTTATAAACAAACTTATCCTCGAGTTTATGTTTTGGATCCGATTTCCATTATGTTTTCATTCGATGTTATCCCCATATGACAACTTATTTTGACCTAAAAACATGGTGTAGATCTGATCTCCATTATGCATAGATCATTATTTAACTAAGTAAAACAACGCTTATCCACAAGAATTTTTTAATTTACCCAGTATCAATGTATTTTATTGAGCTTTTCCATAACCATATAAATTTATTTCGAAGGTAGGCTTTCATCGACTATTTATAAATGTTTCATTACCGTAGATAGTCAATACAGCATTATGGTGTGAAACTATTTTGCCTAAACAAATTAGCCTCAGATCACTTTACCTCTATGTAATTTGTTATAAACCAAATAATCACAGATCAATTTTCCTCTATGCATAAGTTACAGTCTATTTAGCAAAAATCATCGATTTATATTTAAACGGTTAAGTTAGATGATAAATTTATGGGTTACAAAATCAGCTTAGATCACTTTTCCTCTATGCTGGCTGTTCGATGATAATTAATCCAGATCGCTTTTCCTCTATGTTTGAGGCGCCCATAGAAGTAGTCGTAGGGCATTATGGATATTATTTTATTAGCTTAAGTTTCCTAATATTATTTTTTAAAAGAGTTACAGAACAATATTCCTCTATGTTTAAAAACTGATTGCGAAGGAGGGAGGGTTAAGCAAGTTAGTTCTGAGCGCTTGGTATAGGGATGTGCTTGAGTAAAGAGGTTCAAATTTCCTCTATGTTCTTTAATTACTATGAAGTAGATGTCTTAAATTAGATACATCGTTGTTTATTATGAAAAATCAGTAACAGATGAAGCTTCAAGTTTCTATTATGCAGTATAGATCAGTTTTCCTCTATGTTAGTGCTATAGATGCTTATTGAAATTAACAAGTAGACCTCGGAAACTAGATAATAAAAAGCAGCTTAAAAATATAAAAATCTATATTGATAACTCATAAACTCATTTTGTTAAATTGTATTTAGATTTTTATTACACTCAGATCAATTTTCCTCTATGTTTCATAGTTGCCGTAATCTATGGGTTATGAGAACCTAGGGGATAAATATAATAATAAGCAGGGTTTTGCTTAATGGCCACAAAGTACATTTCGTTGAGTAATCTTCCTGATACTATTAAAAACGAAATTAAGACAATTCAAAATGCAAACCAAGTCGAGCAATTGTCACTTTTCATTGATAATCAAAGTACGTTGTCGGGCTTTGAAAACTCTATTTCAAACACTTTTAATGCGTATGACTTGTGGTCTCGTTTTATACGTAATCAGCGTAAACTGGTAAAAATTAGTGAAGCGCCTAATCGCGTTGTTGTATCACGAAGTATATCTGATAAGTTAGAAGGGGTTACGTATGAAGGCAAACTTGAAATAGCCCCTGCGCTGATTGTGGGTAAAGACGAAGATTATTTTGCTTGGCCCTCAGATAGAGAAGAAAAAGTAGAAAGGGCACTTATTCGTTTAGCTAGCCAAGGTAAAATAGCAAAAATTTCCGGAAAAATGGGCGACAGATATGCGGTATATTTTTCTATTAAAGAAATAGCTAACGAACTGAAGTCTGTTAATCAAACCCTATCATTTGCAGAAATAAAGCAAGCACTTCAAATCCTCAAGGGCAGTGAACTCAATTTTAAATACCAAGTGACCAATCAAGCGGGAGAGCAGCATTATAGTGAGTCTAAAATGAATTATTTAAGCTCTATTCATTTTAGTGGTCAGCAAGGAAAATCAACGGTTAAGTGTCTTGCTGTATTAAATGAGTTTATGTCGCAGCAGATAGAGTCTATAGGTTATAGAGGGTTTTATTTTAATCGTGCTCAATCGTTTAAAAGAACTTTATCTAGATGGCTAACTTTGAGGCTATATCATATGTTTCGCTATGCAAGTGTAGGCAAAACGCATCACTTTTTACTAAAAAAAACCATGATAAAGTTTGGCTCTATCGACAGTGAAGATATAAAAAAATCACGACTTACAGCTATTCGCCGAGATATGGCTAATACGATGAAGGACCTTATTGAGGCTGATATTTTAGATAGCTATGAAATCGATAATATAAAGGATGATGAAGGTAATATTGTTGACTATAAATATGAGCTTTGCCCCTCAGATTCATTCTGTGCTGAAATCTTATCCTTGAATAAGCACAATAAAAAAATAACAGAAAAAGCCAAGGTACTAGATGAGCAAGAGCTCCAAGCAAATTTTACTGAATCTTAAAAGTAAGCTTTTTTATCGTGATACTCACTCTCAGTAAACTATGGCGGTTATGTAAGAACTAAGTAGGGCTTTATACCTGTTAATAACTGTAAATCTCTCAGTAGTATTAATTTAGTGACATTAAGAAGGGTATTACATATGGTAGTGAGTCATATAGAGCCACACTGCAGTATGGCTCTATAATAGATTATCCGATTTAAAATATCTTAAAAGCGGTAACTCGCGCCTAAATATACAGTACGGCCGTTAATTGTTGTATTGTATAGACGGTCATTTGAGTCTGAATATTGCTCTTCACGTTCGTTGGTTAAGTTACTTGCTTCAATTGTAACTTTTAGCTTATCACTTACCTGATAAAAAGCAGATGCGTCTATGTAGGTGCTGGCATGAAAACCATTTTCGTCTTCATCTCCGTTACCTGCTTGTACCGCTGCAATATAGTCACTTCTGTATGCAGCTGCAACGCGTGCACCCCATGATTCTGAGTCGTAATATATTGTAAAGTTACCAGAATGTTCTGAAAGACCTGGGAACGATTTATATTGATCAACACCTGAGTTACCCACATTACGGTAAAGCGCTTCACCATCAGCAAATGTATAATTAGCAATAACACCTAAGTTATCAAGTGGGGCGGGTAAAAAGTCTAGGTCACGTTGAAAAGCTAGTTCCCAGCCACTAATATCACTTTCATCTAAGTTTTGTGGTTGAATAACGGTGAATATGGTACCCGCATTTTGAGGATTACCTGCTTCATCTACATCACCTAGAAAGCTAAGTGGGTAGCCTGTTTCACTGTATGGGATATCATAGGTTTCGGTAATAATGAAGTTATCGATAGATTTATGAAAGTAGCTAACGGCAGCATAGCCGATGTTTTCAAAGTAATACTCTACTGAAAAATCAAAGTTAACTGATTCATAAGGTTTAAGGTTAGGATTCCCAGAGCTAATGCTTAAACCGTTAGTTGATGTTGCATCATTTTGTACAACACCTGTTGGAACTAGTGCAGCGAGGGAAGGGCGGGTGAGATTTTCGCCATAACTTGCACGTAGCACTAAACTGTTATTACTATCCCACACTAGATTGATTGCAGGTAACAAACCCGAATAAGTATTTTCTACACCAACTGCTTCACCATTTATTAAACCTGTTGCATTGGTCTGTGTATCATAATGGCGTACACCAATATTACCCATTAAGTAGCCAGCACCTAACTCCCACTCAGCTTCGTATTGTAAATATGCGGCAAAGGTTTTTTCTTGAACATTATCGGTAAAGTCAGGGGCTTCTAAGTTAGGCTCTACATTTAAATCAGCTAAGGTATCGAGCACATTAACACTTACCCATTGCTGTTTATTGTGCGCTGAATTAGTAAAGGTTAGGCTTGAGTTTACAGCGTCGTCGAGTAAGCCGTTCTCCCAGTCGCTTCTGTTGATATTATCAGATTTAGTCTCACCGTTTTCACTTTCAAACTTTTTATTAGATACACCAAACTTTATATTTGAAGCATTGTTAAGTGTGTAATTAAAATCTAGTTTGATTGAATCAAAAGTGTTGGTTATTTCCTCTTCTGATAAATCAATTTCGTGGTAACGGAATAAACTGCTGTCAGTAGGATCAAACCCATACGTATTTTCTCCATAATAAGCATCACCACGGTAGTCAATAGTTTCATCACCGAATGTTTCTAAATATACCTTTGCGCTACCGGTATTAAACTTAGATTCAGAGCGTCCTACTAACGCAGTCATATTTAAATCTTCAGTAATTTGCCAATCGCTATTTAGTACATATTGGCTTATTTCAGTATCAGCATACTGCTTTCTACTTTCCGAATGAATCGCGGCATCTTCATATACTGAGTAAATAGCGTCATTATTTTCGCTTATTTCCAACGAGGTGAGCTTTGAACAAGTAGGCTCAATTATATAGGCCGGTCCTGTGCAGCCAAGCGCAGTCGAGCTAGAGCCACGACTTTGTAAATGAAACTCATCACGCTCATTGTTTAGCTCGCCGTACAAAGCATCAAAACCAAACTCAAGGTTATTAGAAGGGCGATACTGCAAAGCGAGGGTTGTACCTAAACGCTCCTGCTCATTTTCAAACAATGAATAGCGACTTCCTCGTGAGAAACTGATTTCTGAATTGTTGATTTTATCTTGTAGGTCTGTACTTAATTCAGAAATATCCGAGCCTGATGCGTTCTTTTTGCGCCAGCGATATGTATTATAGCCCTGCTCATTTACGTTACGTTTGCTATATGCTACTGAGAATAATGCGCCAAATTCATCATTCCAAGTATTTGAAATTAGTGCTGCAATACGTGGGCTAACATCGTCGGTTTGTGAGTTATCGCCTAACTGCCCTGTTATGGCTGTATTGAAGCCATCAAAATCAAATGGTTTAGCTGTATGAAGACCAACAGTACCGCCTATACCACCTTCATCCATTTCTGCAGAAAAAGATTTTTTCACATCTACACGTTGAAATAACTCAGATGCAAATATATTAAAATCAAAGGCACGAGAACGACTCACCGACCCTCGACTATCCATAGCTGACGAAGAAGTGCCTAAGGCTTCCATGCCATTGAGTTGCACTTGAGTAAAGTTTGCCCCTAAACCTCGTAATGATATTTGTCGGCCTTCACCACCTTCACGTGTAATAGCAATACCCGGCACACGTTGAAGTGAGTCAGCTAAATTTAAATCAGGAAAATCCGCTATATCCTCTGCAACAATAGAGTCTTGAGCACCAATAGCGTTTCGCTTTAGGTCTTTCGCTTTTAATAGGCTATTACGGTAACCCTGCACTACAATTTCTTCTATTTCTGTATCAGCTTTTTGATCAGCATAAACATAATTGCAAACGCTTAAAGAGCTAATAATTGCAGTTGCTAGGAGGGTAGGGGATGATTTAAATAACATGTTGTTTCCTTGGTTTTAAAATTAAAAGTGATTTAGGTTAAAAGGGGTTTTACGTACTACGTGACCGTGGTCAAATTGCACTACATAGTTAAAGCGCACCTGTTGTGGCGAGCCGGGTATGAAATCTGTTGAAATGATTTGTGCGCCGCTATTCTTTGCAGCATTAAATTGTTTTATTTTGTTTGAGCTTTTGGCATCCAACACTGCATCTGCGCGCGTGCGTACCATGTAGCCTGAAGCTATTAATTTTTGAATTTTTTCGAAATGCTTTATGGGGTTATTCACTATCATGAAAGCAGCTTCTGGTTGGTTTGCTTCATAATGTGCAAACATACTGGCTCCTCTCAGCGAAGGACGGTTTTTTTTATACAAGGAGGTTTGTGATTTCTTCCCATCAAATAAAAAGATAAATTTTTGCCTAAGCTGATCTACATTTGGCCAGCCAAACTGGGTTACGGTTTCATTTAACGATAGGGTGCTTTTACGTAAATTATCGGGTGTAAATAATGAATCTGATAAGGTTTGCTTTATTACGGCATCAAGAGAATGGTAATCACTGGCTTTAAATTTTAATGTGGTGGGCTGAGGGTCTATTAAAGTACCAGTTTCTTTTACATTAATCATGATAACGACAGGGTAGTGTTGTGGGTTTGCCTGTGACCACTTTTTGAGATTGCTTAAACAATCACTAAATAATATGCAATGACTTTGTACGTCAACACCAGGTATATGCATGACTTTAAAACCAGGAGTTGATAGCTGCTCTATTTCTTGTTCACTAAACAATGCTCCACTTGAGAAACGCTCAGCCCACGGCTTAAGGTATAAACCACCATTTGGATCTTTTAATACATCTATTTCTAAATGCCTGATACCACTATTGAGCTGATCAACAATATTGATATGGCCATAATCAATTTGTGCAGCAAGCTTGGGATTAAGTTTGCTTAGCTCTTTTTTTACTCCAAGATTAAGTACTTTTTTATAACTATTATGTGAGCCAATAACTTGGAATTGATTCAAAGGGGTTGCTAAGGCACCTGTTAGCCACGTTATAGCAGTAATAAAAATAATAAATCGCATAGAGCATCTCAATTGTGAGTTTGCTACCTAAGAGCGCTCCTTTCTAAATTAGGGGACACAAAAATTTTGATTTAATAAAAGCTTCATAATTAAAGTTGTGCTTTTAAAAATTTTGTCCCCTATTTCTCAAAGCTGAACTCTATATCAATAACGAAAGCATTTACTAAGGTATGTAATGGCGGTGGGGCAAAGGTTAGCGTGGTTATTTGTAATATTTAGCGCTTTTAATTCATTGAATGCTGCAGGTATTGAATATTTTGATATGAAAGGTGAGGAACAGCCAAATACTGTAAAAGTGGCTTTTCTAGCAGATATTCATCTGCATGATATCTTTGCAACCACAACAAAGGCCGTGAATACTACATTGCCTATAGATACTAAAACCCAACAACCACTTTTAATCCGAAGTATGTATGCTCAACTTCATTCGACTCGCTTATTTAATGAGAACTACTTTGCTTTTATTCATGTATTAGATGAACTAGCTCAAAAAAATATTAAGCTAATAGCATTACCAGGTGACTTTACTGATGATGGCCAGCCAATTAACGTTCGCGCTCTGGCTAAAATATTAAGCCGGTACCAAAAAAAATACGGTATGAGATTTTTTGCAATTCCTGGAAATCATGACCCCGTTAAACCATTTTCGTCTCCTGCGGGAAAAGCGGACTTTTTAACTTCTGACGGTAATGAATTTGGCCTTTATAGCCACGGGCATACAAAATGTGCACATAATCACTCCCTTTGCGATGATGGAGTTAAGCATTGGGGTTACTCAGAAATTCTAAGTACACTTAATGACTTTGGCTTTAGTAAACACGAATCTGACTTTCTATATGAAACACCGTATAAGAATAGAGAGTTCTCATGGTGTGACCCGAATAATACAACTCGCTGTATTATGATGCCTGATGCCAGCTACTTGGTTGAGCCCAAACAAGGGGTTTGGCTCTTAGCAATTGATGCCAATGTTTATGCACCTCAATGGCAAAATACACCTATCACGTTTAAAGGTTCATCAGGAGCTGGCTACAATGCTTTGATAAAAGCTAAGCCTTTACTAATTCAGTGGATAAAATCTGTGGTTAAAAGGGCTAAAGAGCAGGATAAAACACTTGTCGCATTTAGCCATTTTCCGATGGGGGATTTTTACGATAATGCTAATAAGGAATTACATAAGGTATTTAATAACGGAGACTTTTCATTACCACGAGTGCCTACTGCGCAAACCGCAAGTACACTTGCACAGACAGGCCTAACACTTCATTTTGCAGGTCATATGCACTTAAACGACACTGCATTAATTACTAATAATAAGAACTCTCAATTAGTTAATGTTCAAGTTCCAAGCATTGCCGCCTATAAGGCAGCTTATAAAGTCGCTGAATTAAATCTACAAAAGCAAACAGCCCATATAAATACCTATACACTTAACGATGTGGCAGATTTTAATAGGCTGTTTAGTTTTTATGATAGAGAGTGGCTATACAGAAACGATAGTAAACAAGATAATTTTGATCGCACTATCTTAAATTCTAAAAGTTATGCAGAGTTTACTCAGCGCCACCTTATTGGGTTGATTGAACAACGATTTTTAAAGCGGGATTGGCCTTACGAATTAGTATCGTGGCTGGATAAAAACCTTTATTTAGAGAACTGGTTTACGGCAATGCAATGCATTGATAGTGCTAGCCCTGAAATGTTAGTTCAATTGAAATCGATATCAACAAAATCTTGGCTGAAAGACTTCTATTTATTAAGAAATGGTGGTGTAACAGCTGATATATCCGATAATAAACGCATTTTTTACCAACAGTTAAGCACTTTTTTAGAACAATCAAATTGCAAAACTCAAACGCAGATACAGGAATATTTAGCTTCACTTACAAAAGTAATGGCAAAGTTTAGTGAAAATACCCAGGGAGAAAGTTTTAGCGTTGATTTAAAAACAGGTAAGGTTTTTTAATATTGATAACTCAGGCCCAGGTAAAAAGTACGGCCACTTGTTGTAGAGTTATAAGCTCTCAGCGATGAGTCACTATACTGGCGTTCTTGTTCATTACTAAGGTTAAAAGCACTTAATTTTAACTTCCAGTTTTTAGTAAAGTTGTAGTTTAAGCTGGCATCCCAATACGTTGTTGGCATAAAGCCGGTTTCATTTTCATCATTTATTAATCCTCCAGCGCGTACCAAATATCTACCTCTGAAAATAGCACCTAGTTTAAAGTTCAGGTTGGGACGATCGTAAAAAATCATACTCGATGCTGTAATTTTAGATAAAAACGGCAAGTTTTTTTTAAATAATGCTAAGCCATCATTGGAGTTATAATAAGTTACTTTGCCTTCGTTATACGTACTTTGTAGGTTAATACCCCAGTAAGAGTTGGGTATTAAGTAATTTAAATTTAATTCGATGCCCCATTGATAAGCTGTTTCTGAATTACTTTGCCAAACAGCTATTTTGTCGTTGTCAGCTTTGCCGGGGTGGGGTAATGGAGCTTGCACTGTAACAATGTAATCGTTTAAATTTCTATAATACAAAGATAAATCAAATGAACTATGACCACTAAGGTCACCTTCGAGAGATAGATCGGTATTATAGGATATGTAAGGTTTGAGATTTGGGTTAAAAATATATTCAATATTATCTAGGTTATTGTCAGAGTCGGCAAAATTTAGAGAGCTTAATAACGGTTTAGAATAATTTTTAGAAGCCCCAAAACGAAAGCGCCAATGCTCATCAATGAATAGTGTACTATTTAGGCTAGGTAGCCATAAATCATAGCTTAAGGTTGATAAGTCCTGAGTAGAAGTTGTTATAGAATCAATCTGGTAACGTAATCCAAAATCTACCTCCCATTTATCCCTCTCAAGTGTTAATAATGTATACACACCTTGGCTGTTTTCTTTTATATGCTCATACTTCCTTATATAAGAGGCGCCATTTTGTTTTATGTTAAATGGCACTATTTTATAAAGTGCAAGTGCATCATTGGTATTTATGCTCAACCAGCGCTGGTTTTTATGTTTATTTTGGGGTGTGATGAGTGTTTCGGGTAATTCAATTAATTTTTGTGGAGAGTTACTTATTTCATTAAAAAAAATATCATTTTTTTGAAGGTTACTCATTTTATTTGTAAATGAGATCCAGTCACCACCAAATTTCATAGAGAAAGTGTCATTAAAACGATGCTGTATGTCTATCTTTGCAAATAGATATTTATTATCTGATTGATAGTATTCTAAATCTCCGTGATATAAATCCCACATACTAATGTCTTGTAAGTTTTGGCTATAGTAAATGTCGGCGTAAAATGGGTCTTGTGTATAATCAATCGTTACATCACTAACCCCTTTAGTATAAATTTTATTACTATACGGTATTTCGTATTCTGATTGTTGTATACCTAATATGGCATGCACATCCCACCGTTTATTGAGCTTTTTTTCAATTGAGAACTGACCTTGGTGGTAGGACGTATTTATTTTTTGAACTCTACTTTCTGTTGCTACTCTTGCGTCAACATAATGAGCATATACTAACTCATTGTCTTTATTTGTTTTGATACTTGTTATTGCTGTTTGCTCTTTTATAACGGGTGTAGATTGGTCACCTCGGGGATATAAATGAGACTCTGATCGATTTCCTTTTAAAAAGCCAGAGAGTACATCTACATCTATATAGGTTGTCGGGTTTTTATATTCTAAAGACAAGTTTGTACCAAAGCGTTGCTGAGTTCCCTGCCAAACAGAATATCTGTTTCCTCGGGGAATAATGTAATTCCCTTGTGCTAAATTTTTTGATTGTAATTTACTTAATGAGGATAAGTCAGCATTATTGATGGCTATATTACGCCATCTAAATGTATTAGCACCTTGTTCTAATGATTCTCTGCTCGTATAGGCTACACTTGCAAGTGCCCCCCAGTTCCCCCACGTATTTGACAAAAGGGTAGAGTAACGTTTGGACCCTGAGCCAACATAATCGTTATAGCCAATTTCGGGGCTAATAACAAAGTTAAACCCTTTCTTATCTAGTGGACTTATTGTTTTTAAGGCCATCGTACCTGATATTCCGCCGGCGATCTGGTCAGAAGAATAACTTTTGAATACTTGTATTTGTTTAAATAACTCAGCTGGTAAAATGTTAAAATCAAAAGAGCGATCGCGCTGCTTTTGCACTCTACTATCCATAGGTGAATCATTATTTGCCAATACTGGCATATCATTAAGGGTAACCAGGCTAAAATCAGGGTAACTGCCACGAATAGATACTTGTCGGCCTTCACCGGCCTCGCGAGTTATAGCTACCCCGGGTATATATTGTAGCGCCTCTGCTAAATTTGTATTTGGAATATCTGTGATGTCTTGTGCTGAAATAGCCTCACTAATTGCCTTTGTGCTGTGCTTTAAATTACGCGAGCGGGCTTGAGAATAACGAATACCTTTAACTGTAATCTCTTCTATTAGCTTAATATTGTTTTGGCTTGGGCTTTTATAAATTACAAATCCATTATTTTTTATTTTAAAAGACAAAGTAGTATCATCTAAAAGTAATTTAAGGGCTTGAGATAAGGTGTAATAACCACTAATGGTTGGGCTTTCTTTATTATTGAGTAGTGTAGGGTCGCTGCTATAGGAAACCTGATATGCAATTGCAATCTGGCGTAAACTGTCGCTAAGTGAACTCGCTGGCATCTGAACAAATTTACTTTTTGTTTGTGCTGCTTGAATAGTGCTAGGAATTAATATGCTTAAACAAATTAAAGTATGCGTAAGGTATAAAATTTTATGCCTTAAACAATATAGCTTGCTCATATCAATGAATTTAAATAAATCGAACACTTAAATTCTCGAAATGAGCAATATATTTTGTTTTACTTCAAGTTTTAAATTATAAGCATCAGCTATTAACATCAAGCTCTGTTTTGGTGTTTCCAGATTGAATCGACCACTAATAATCGTATTGCTAAGCTTACTATCTAGTTTAATTTTATCGTTACTATATCGTTGTAGTTGTTCAACTATGCTGTCTAAAGTTTCTTTTTCTGCTTCAATCCAGCCGGTTCTCCAAAGGGGAAGTTGCTCTAATGATTTGTCAGTAGTAACAGTAATACGACCATCCACCACGACTGCCTTTTGAGGAGGAATTAATGTTACTGTGTCTTTTGCATTAACTTTTACCTTCCCTTCATAAACAGTCACTACTACTTTATTTTCATTATGCTGTACATCAAATGAGGTCCCTAACACGGTAATGTTAGCTTCTCCAGAGTCGATAACAAATGGGCGTTTTTTGTCTTTTGCTACATCAAAAAAAACTTGCCCTTTGTTTAGTACTACTTTTCTTACATTGGGCTGTAGTTTCGCTGTTAGCTCACTCCCTGCATTTAAGTGCAGATAGGTACCGTCCGTTAGTAACTTTGAAACACGCTTACCTATGGGCGCGTTAATAGCTTTAACTGGCTCAAACTTATCATTAGAAGCGATTGTCGGTGTAATTGATGCTTCTTGTTGTGGCAAAGAAAACCAGTACGCCATAAAGGCAATTGCACTAAAGCTAGCTGCAATGGCTATTTTATGAAAACTCTTTTGCTTGTTAGCATTTTTCTTTAATGGAGTAATAGACGTATCATTATGGTAGGTATGCAAATTATGTAGAGCTTTATCAATTGAAGGGTCGCCAAATATTTTAGCAACTCTATCAAATGCAGCTTTATTTTCCGGCTGCTTTAGCCACAGGGAAAGTTCTGCTGATTCATCTTCGTTTAAATCGTTTACCCGATCTACCCAGTCAGCGGCTTGCTCTAGTGTTTGTTCATTCATTCAAAAATTCTTACCAGCATGTATTAATAATATAGAGTGTAATAAAACAAAAAAGGGGACATCTCTATCGATGTTTTTCTATATGCAATGTTATTTGTGTCATAGCTCGAGTGATATGCTTTTTTACAGACTCTTGGCTTATACCTAGTTTTAAGCCAATTTTTTCTCGGCTTAAACCTTCTAAACGCCTAAGTTCAAAAACTTTTCTCCGCAATGGGGGAAGTTCATCAAGTGCTTGTTTAACAAGTTCTAGTTTTTGTTCTGTGATTATTTTAGACTCGGGGTCGTTACTTTCTGGTGCTATAAGCTCCATTTCATCATCATTATTGAATTGATTCTTATTTTTTTGCCAATCATGGTAAATGACAGATTTTGCTACCTGATTGATATAGGCTGGAAAGTTATCAATTTTAGTGGATTTATTCCTGTTTATCGTCCTTATTAAAGCTTCCTGTACTAGATCATCTACATTATCTGCATTAGAAGTTCGACGGGTTATATATTTCCGTATATGACGAATAATATTTTTAACTTCACTTTCTTCAGAGGAAGGCTGCAAGTCTAAAGGGCTTTTAAAAGTTTTCATTACTCTGTCGTTTATTCCGTTTACAGAGATATTAAATGAACTATATGACTTAAGTATTACAACGGCCTAATGGAGCTATTAGGTCTATTAGAGTAGGTTGGGAGGTTTAAAAAAAGGGAAAACTAACGGTTCAATACAGCTATTGAAAAGAGCTTGTCAGCGTAGCTTTACTAAATTTCAGTTTATATTAATGAAGAATAAGAATAACTATAACTTTAAGTAAAGTGTGTTCCACATTGTGGAATTTTCTCAAAATATAGAGGGGATTTTTTTATATTTCAGGTGCTTTGGTTAACTTAGTGATACATCTTTCAATTGCCCTGACAGCTATATATTTAAAGTAGGGTAAAGCGTATGCATCGGTTAACACACTGCCTATTATAATTAATACAGAAAAATAAGTTTATAATAGGCAGGTATAAATAAATTTTATAATTTTAACAAATGTAGCTAATTAACGTGCCGCTTTAGGCCCATCATAATCGTATGTGAACCAGTCAATATCGATGTAGCCAGCATCTTCTTTTTCATTCCACGAGAAAAACCCTAAACGATCACCTGTCCATTTACCAAAAGCGATGGTGAATGTAGGGCCAAATGCTTTAAAGCTTTTCCCATCAAAGCTATATTCGTAGGTCGCTTGATTTCGAGCATTTGAAGTTCTTACAAATAGCTTGTCACCATTTAACTCTGGGCCAAGAGTCTTTTCGCTCATACCATTCATATAAAATAAATGCTTTTTACCCTTTTCATCCATTTCAACCCCTAGAAGATTAAACACTCCCCCATAACGTACAAAGCCTGCTAGTTGGTTGGGTTTCATACCCGATACATCAAATTTTGCAACTGCCGTACCGGTGGTAACCCCCATCATTCTCTGACTCAAGGTATTGCTGGCTCTCCAAAAATCACCATCTGAACCATCGTTGTTGGTCCACTCATTAATTTTGGGACCATGTCCTTCTTTATTTGGTAGCACCTTGCTCGCTTTTAGGCGTAACCATCCCGGGCGTTCAGTCAACGACCAGTGACTATCTCTAGGGTTATGGTTCCACTCCCATTGCGGGCCTAATTTTGATGATGAAAAGTCATCATCGCTTTTTGGCGCTGTGATTGGATAACCATTTATAGGTTTTTTATAGCGTTTAACAGGCTCGCCAATTCCATCATTATCTTCATCAACTCCTATAATTGGCCAGCCGTCAATCCATGTAACTGGTTCAAGTACTTGAGGCCGACCTTGAAAGGGTATATCGTCATTTTGGATAAGTTGATGCATGTACCACCAAGAACCATCAGGTGCTTTCATTAGACCACCTTGACTAGCACTTCGATTATTAAATTCAGACCCTTTCTCTAAAACTGTTTTAACTTCATAAGGCCCATAAATACTTTCTTTGGAGCGAAGTACTAGCTGTTTTCTATCATTTTTAGGGTTTTTCACACCAGGTTTTGTTGATTTATCACCCATAGTCCATTGGGCCATGAAGATGTACCAAGTACCATCTATTTTGTAAATTTTGGCTGCTTCTGCGCCCATGCCTGTATAAACAAGTTTTCCTTCATCTAGTATTTTTGTCCCATCCCAACTCATTTCGTAAATACGATTTTCATTACCTTCAATTTTATTATTAGGGGACTTTTGTTTTGCACCCGTATTAATGATTACATACGCTTTTTTAGTTTCTTGATCCCAAAAAACAGCTGGGTCATCAAGCACATCAGCTTTAGGTAACATCATAACTGGCTCACTCCACGGGCCCTCGATGTTGTCTGCAGTTGTGACCATTAATCCGTGCTGGTAATCTATTTGATACACATACCATTTCCCTTCGTGGTATGCGATATCACCCGCCCAAGTACCAAATGAATAACCATTCATACGGTCCCAGTTATACTCTGGAGCCCAAGATAGTTTTGGGAATGCGTGACCAACGTTGGTCCAGTTCACCATATCCTTAGACTTTAAAATTGGCATACCTGGAGACATATGTTGTTTAGAAGTAATCATGTAATAAGTATCACCCACTTGTTCTATATCAGAGTCGGGATAATCAGCGTTTAAAATAGGGTTTATATATGTACCATCGCCCTGATCGCCAAAGCTTCCTATCTGGGCAGGGGCTGTTATTTTTTTAGATACTGCTACTTGATCAGTCGTTACCTTAGCGTTACAGCCCGTTAAAACTGTTGTCAAAGAGAGGCTTAATGTAGTGAGCTTAACTGTGTGTAAAATTAGTTTCATAAATATTCTTATTGATGTTGATTGATGTTGACTGTATAAGACTATGTTTGATTTTGTTTTAAGTCAACCAGTTCGCTTTTTAGCAGCTCTGAATCTGTACGCTTTTAGAATAAAATGAAAAGTACACGATATTAAAGTGATATTTTTATTAATTTTATCAATTAGTTAGTATAATAAAAAGAATGACTTGTAATGTTTTATTTTAATTAATGAATGAGCGAAATTCTTACAACGCACTGTTTTTTATTAGTAAAATAGAGATTATTTAAACTATTATTCACAGCTTATATAGTCATGATGCAAGGGGCGGTTAATATTACTTGTCAGTAATGTATCTTTTATGTAAAAATCGTCAAAATCGCTCAATATTAATCTTAAGCCAATCTTTATAGATTTTAACAGGTATATATTCTCACTTACCTAGCACGTTTTAGTAACCGGGTGGCTTTTGGTGATTAAATGATTATTACACTGCTGCAGTTAAATTAATGCAGCGGTAAAACTCTCACATTTAAATGTAAAACGAAGAATAGGACAACTTCTTTATTTACATTCATTCTTTGCAACGTAGGAAGAGGATAAATGATAAAAAACACACACAAATTAGCCGGAGCAATTGGTTTTCTACTCTTAAGTTTAACTAAACCAGCTATTGCATCAGAAAAGCCTAATGTCATATTTATATTGACTGATGACCTTGGTTTTAACCAAGTAGGTGCTTATGGTAATACACCAATAAAAACACCAAACTTAGATGACATTGCTAATAAAGGGATAAGATTTAACCAAGCTTATGCTGGTAATACAGTATGTTCACCTTCTCGAGTTTCGCTTTTTACGGGCCGTGATGGTCGTTATATGACTAACAATTCTAATACGGTACAGTTAGTTGAAAGTGATATAACCATTGCTCATGTTCTAAAGTACGCAGGCTATGACACTGCATTGTTTGGAAAGTACTCGATTGGTTCTCAAATGGGTGTGACAGACCCGTTGGCAATGGGGTTTGACACTTGGTACGGTATGTATTCAATTTTGGAAGGACATAGACAGTACCCTCAAATATTATGGCGTGATGGAAAAAAAATACGCATAACTGAAAACGAAGGCGGTAAAAAAGGAGCATACGCACAAGAGTTATTTGCCAATGAAGCCATCGAGTATATTGAGCAAGACCGCGAAAATCCATTTTTTGTAATGCTGGCCTTTTCTTCTCCGCACGCGGAACTAGCGGTGCCTGAAAAATACAGTAAACAATATTCTTTTGACGAAAAGTCTTACTCAGGTATGTCATCAGGCACGCCTAGTGATAAATACGCTGCTTACTACCCTGAGCCAGTAAAAAATCCTAACGCTACATTAGCAGGTATGGTTAGCGCGCTTGACGATTATGTTGGTCAAATTACAAAAACATTAGAACAAAAAGGTATTTTAGATAATACAATTATAGTATTTACATCTGATAACGGTCCCCATGATGAGGGTGGAGCAGATCCTCAATACCTTAAAGCGTCAACACCTTATAAAGGACAAAAACGTGACCTTTATGATGGTGGAATACATGTTCCTATGTTGATCCAATGGCCTGATAAAATTAAAAAGCCACGTGTTGACGAAACGCCTTGGTTGTTTGCTGATGTGTTGCCAACGTTAGCTGACATAACAGGCGTGAACTTAAACCTTATTCCTCGAGTTAAAACTAATGGTGTTTCAATAAAAGGTTTATTGAATGACTCACCAGAGCAACAGGCTGAAAGAGTATTGTACTGGGAATTTGCTAAGCAAGTAGGTGATCCAAACTCTGGTGTTATAGGTGATACCTTTCAAGCCGCTCGTAAAGGCGACTTTAAAGCGGTCAGATATGGCATTGAGTCACCTGTTGAGCTTTACAATATCACTAAAGATCCAGGTGAAACTGATAACCTTGCATCACATAAACAGTCACTCGCAAAAGAGTTTTTTGACTTATTTGAGAAATATAAAGACTAACAAACCTAAGATAAGTGATGGGTATGCCATCACTTATCTATTAAAATTAATAATCTATATAGCATCCTCAGTACTTTCGACATTTTTTCTCTAACAATGCTCATATCCAATCTTTTTTAATCATATTATTGCAATTGTTATCATGCTGATTTATTGTATTTCAAATTAGTAAAATTTTTATTAAATATTATTTAAAAGGATAATACGGCAGCTGATAGTTAATAAATTATCTGTCTCAAATTCACTTATATTGCTTATATAAGTGAACTAAAAGTTTAACGGTCTTCAGAATACACACAATAATTAGGATTTTTTTGATGAACAAAAAATTTAAACTAGCATTGGTACCTTTTGCTGTAAGTCTTTTACTTACTGGGTGCTCAGAATCAAATACGACGGCAAAAACGGTAGATAAATTAAACTCAGGTGTTCAGTCAGTTATAAACGTCGACAAAAGCATTAAAGCTAATTCAGTGATTAGCTTGGCTAACAGCACTGCTGAGTGGCAATTATCTCATCTCGATGATTTGTCATATATCCCAGAATCTCATCGTGCTAAATCAGAAAATCCTAAGTTTTGGATCCAAGCGTCGTTTTATATTGGTTTAACTCGTTGGGCTGAAACAACAGATAACAAAGACTACCTACACTTTATTCAAGAGATGGCAAAAGAGCAAAACTATGAGTTACTACTAGATCGCCCTTATCATGCTGATGACCACACTATTGGCCAAACTTACTTATGGCTAACAGAGCAAACAGGCAACAAAGAAGCTTATAAGCCAACTCAAGAATTGTTTGACAAAATTTTAGCTAACCCACCAAAGGTGGGTTTAGAGATGTTAGATAAGACGAGTAAAACTCAAAATGGCGCTCATTTTGAAGGTAACTGCCAAGATCGCTGGTGTTGGGCTGATGCGTTATACATGGCACCGAGAACATGGTTAAAGTTAAGCAACGTGACTGGCGATCCAAAGTATTTTGAATATGCAGATAAAGAATTTTGGGCAAGTGCAGATTACTTATTTTCTGATGAGTATGGCCTGTTTTTTAGAGACAGTCGCTATTTCGATATGAAAAATAAAAATGGTAATCCAGTATTTTGGGGGCGTGGAAATGGCTGGGTTTTTGCTGCAATTCCATTAATTATTGATGATTTACCTGAAGGTCATCCTTCAAGAGATCGCTATATAGAGTTATATAAAAAGAATGCAGCAGGTCTAATGAAGTTACAGCGTGAAAACGGTTATTGGCCAGCATCGCTTATGGACCCAGATATTGTTAAAACGCCTGAGGTTAGTGCAACAGGGTTTATCACCTTTGGTTTGGCGTGGGGTATTAATAACGGTATTTTGACTGATGACAAGTCAAAAGAAATAGTGAAAAAAGGATGGCTTGCTATTGAACAGGCAGTAGAGCCAAGCGGCCGTGTAAATTGGGTACAACATGTTGGAAAGTCTCCTGATCCGGTTAAAAAGACTGATTCACAATTATATGGCGTAGGTGCTGTGCTGTTAGCTGCATCAGAAATGGTCAAATGGGAAGACTAAGTCTTTTTGTAAAATTTATTTACCTTCTCTTTACCTCCATTGAGGGTTAAGTTTTTATTCCTATTAATACTTTTTATTAATAGGAATTTTTTTATCCGCAAGTCCTGGTTAAGGTGAGGAGAACTCTATTGGGAGTACTCAGCAATGAAAAAATTAATAGCAGCTTGTTTTGTAATACTATTATCAGCGTGTAATAATCAGCACAACCAAGAAAGCCTCATTCCTCAACCAAGTCATTTATTAGTTGAAGGAAAAGATCAGCCGCTAAATGTGCATAATAGTCAGCCGAAGTTATCATGGCATGCAAATGTTAAAAGCCAATCCCACTATCAAGTTCAGGTAAGCAGAAACAGCCTGTTTGATCCAAGCTCTTTACTTTGGGATAGTGGGAAAGTTCAAGCTAAACAATCGCTAAATATTCCCTATAAGGGCGTTAAACTAAAGGCTAACGAAACAGCTCATTGGCGCGTAAGAGTGTGGCAACCTGGCATAGAAAGCGCGAGTCCTTGGAGTAACCCCAGCACGTGGGAAACGGGGCTGCTTAATGAAATTGATTGGGAAGCTAAGTGGCTGCAAGTAAAACAACAAGCTATCACTTCTGTTACTGAGCATGTTAATCAATGGGCACTTTATGCCACAGGCCTACACCCAGAAGATTCATCAACCTTAACCAAGCACAAAAAGAAAACGCAAGAGTTGGTTATTGAGCAAGTTAAGGCACAGCCAACAGCGAGTTTATTTCGTCATACTTTTAAAGCCCAAGGCAGTAAAAAAGTAGTTAAAGCCAAGCTTCACAGCACCGCCGCTGGCTATTATGAGGTTTACCTTAATGGTCAGAGAGTTTCGGATCGTATTATGGACCCAGGGCAAACAGATTTTGATAAGCGTATTCTATACAATACCGATGAAGTATCTAATTTCCTATTACCGGGTTATAACACGATTGCTGTTCACTTAGGCAGTGGCTGGTATGATGAAAGTATTGCTTTTAGCCGCTGGAAAAATCCTGACGCTTCAAAAAGTCGCCCCTCAAAAACACTGTCATATGGCCAACCTAAATTTATTGCCCAGCTAGAGCTAACCTATAATGATGGCTCCACACAGTTAGTAACATCAAATGAAAACTGGGTAAGTCATCCTTCAGCAGTAATAAAAGAAGGGGTTTTTTCAGGGGAGTTATATGATGCGAATAAAGCCGTTAAGGATTGGAATGTAAATACTGCAAACCTCTCAGGCTGGAAGCCAGTACACGTACTTAAACAATGGCCTACCGAAAAGCTTGAACCGCAACTTTTACCGCCTATACGTCCTATTAAAAAAATGTCAGTGGAAAAAATATTTCAGCCTAAACCAAACGTATGGGTGCTCGATTTCGGGCAGAACTTTACGGGTGTGCCAACATTTGACCTAGATAAGTTAGGGTTACGTAAAGGGCAGGCAGTGTATTTTAGATATGCTGAATGGGCTGATATTGATGGCAACATAAGCCAAAAAACTGGTGGCGGAGCACCTTTATTAAAACAGGTAGATGGTTATATCGCTGCTGATAACAATGAATCAACATGGACACCTGAATTTACTTGGCATGGTTTTAGATATTTAGAAATAACAGGCCTTGATCAAGCACCGAGTATCGACGCAATCACTGCTCACTTAGTAAGAAGTGATGTAAAAATAGCAGGCACTTTTAATAGCTCCAATGAGCTTCTTAACCGTATTCATGATATGGCTTTATGGAGCTACGAAAGCAACTTAATGGCCGTACCAATGGATTGCCCTATTCGTGAACGTGCAGGTTGGACCGGAGATGCTCACGCTGCACTGATCACTGGCAACTATAATTACAATATGGATAATTTTTGGAAAAAGTACCTAGGTGATTTTAAAACAGCAACGTTTCAAGCGCCTGCCGTTGTTCCTGGTAAACGTACTCATGGCGATAAGTTTGATTGGGCCGTGGCTGAAATCATCATTGCATGGGAGCATTATCGTCATCACGGAGATTTACAAGTTTTAGAAGGGCAGTTTACTAGCTTGGTTGAGTACATGGAGTTAGCTGAAAGTAAAATAGACAAAGGTTTATTGCGCATAGGCTATGGAGATTGGTGTGATCCCGTATTAGAGCCTGGCATGGGTAGAAAGCGCTGTAATCCTCAACATACTTCTCCAATTATAACTAGTTCAGCATTACTTGCTCACGGTTCAGACTTAATGAGTAAAATTGCAGAGCTAGTGAATGAGCCTGAAAAAGCAAAACACTACACCGGTTTATTTAAATCAATAAGCGCGCAATTTAACAAAGAGTTCTATAACCCTGAAACTAAACACTATGGTAGCCAAACAGCAGATGCTATGGCTTTGCGCTTTGGTATTGCGCCAGTGCACTTACGTCAATCAATAGCTGATGCACTTAATAAGGATGTTGTCGAAGACTGGAATGGTCATGGCTCTGTAGGAGCACTAGGCCAAACCTATTTGTACTTAGCTTTAAGTGATTATGGCTATGGTGATACGGCCTATAATATTTTTACTGCAGATGGTTACCCTGGTTATTCATATCAGTTTGAAAAGTTAAATGCGACCACCCTATGGGAGCGAAAAGGGGTGTTAGACCCAGATTTAGATCCACAACGTCGTAATGCGCCTGGGCGTTCATTAAATCATCCTTTTCATAGTGGATATGATGGCTGGTTTTTTGAGGGGCTTGGAGGGATCCGACCTTTAGATGACGAACCCGGTTATCAAGTATTTGAACTTCGCCCAGTATTTCCTAAAGACCTAGAGTGGGTAGATGTTAGTTACCAAACTGGTTATGGAACAATTAAAAGTAGCTGGATACAAAAAAATGGCATTGTTAAATGGAATATAGAGATACCTAATAACAGTAGCGGTTATGTAACTATTCCAAATGAACCCAAAAAGCTCTACAGAGCAGGTACCTACTCCTTTGAAATTAAAAGCTTGTAGCTACTGTTTTAGGTTGAGATTAAAAAGTTAATTTATGTTGGTTATTAATAAGACCCGGTTATAGATATAAGACTATTTGGCAAAGTCCATTTAATTATACTAGGTTCAGAGGGACGTGAATTTGAATAAAATAAAATGTGTCAAGAGTGTTTTTATTAGCAATTTTTGCATTCTTATGGCGGTAGTTATATTAAATGCTTGCTCAGCAGATAATGAGCAAAGTTTGGCAAATTTATCTGGGCAGCTTGCGGCTCCAGTTCAATTAAAAGTAGGCGAGGGCTTTGTAAATCCATTGGGATATTACGAACAACGCCCTCGGTTTAGTTGGAAGTTACCCAAAGAAGGTAGTGCTCAGTTACAATCAGCCTACCGAGTACAAGTTGCAAGTGCACCAACGTTTTATACCGATAAAATTATTTGGGATAGTAAAAAAGTGGTGTCTTCGGCTAACGCTTGGATTGATTTAAAAGGGGCAAAATTGCAGTCACGCCAAACAGTCTTTTGGCGTGTAAAAATATGGGATGAGAATGATGAATTTTCTAAGTGGAGTGAGGTCAACCACCTGGAATTAGGTTTAATAGAAAACGATGATTGGAAAGCACAATGGATTGGTCATCCTGATACCAATGAATTCGATATTGATAGTGTCTTTAATCGCTCAGTGAAAGGTGGCCGTTTTCCTGTTCCAAATAATAAGTATATCCGCCCACAATATTTGCGGACAGGTTTTAATTTAAATAAAGATATTTCGCAAGCACGGCTATACATCACTTCAAAAGGCATATTTAAATCTTTTATAAATGGAAAAGCCGTGAGTAATGATGTAATGACGCCAGGATGGACACCATATCATAAACGCATAGAAACACTGACCTACGACGTTACATCACACTTAAATAAAGGAGAAAATGCATTAGCTGCGATCGTTGCTGAAGGCTGGTACAGCGGAAGAATTTTTCATCCAACAAAGCAACAACATATGTTACCAATGCGTTTATTGGCGCAATTAGAAATTACATTTACTGATGGCACCCAAAAAATCATTACTTCAAATAAAGATTGGCAATCAACTAATCAAGGTCCAATTCGCGAAGCTAGTAATTATGATGGTGAAATTTATGATGCCAATTTTGAACTAGCGAACTGGCACAGCGCTAATTTTAATAAAAACCTAAATTCAGATAAATGGAAACCAGTCGTTACTGAACCACTTGAAGAGCAAGTGTTATTAAAGCCAAAGAGACACACCGCTGTTCGTGAAACTTTAACCATTCCTGCAATAAAAATTGTTAGCCAAAAAAATGGAGTGACCGTTTTTGACATGGGACAAAATATGGTGGGAGTGCCAGAAGTCAACATTCCTGTTATTAAAAACCAGCAAGTCAAATTACGTTTTGCAGAAGCAATTGATAAGGGTGAATTCTCTGTTACTAATTTACGCTCAGCGAAAGCAACAGATCTCTATACGCCTAGTAAAACAGGGGTGATACGTTATCAGCCAACATTTACCTTTCATGGTTACCAATTTGTCGAGCTATCTGGTTACGACCAAACTAAACCCCCATCTCTTGATTGGATTAAAGGCAAAGTATTACATTCTGATTTTGAAGTGTACGATAATTTCACTAGCGCTAACACCAACCTAAATCAGCTTTCAGATAACGTATCTTGGGGCCTACGTGGCAACTTCTTAGATATACCAACTGATTGCCCACAACGTGATGAGCGTTTAGGTTGGACGGGGGATGCTCAAGTATTTGTTCAAACTTCTATGTATAAAGCAGACGTTTATGGGTTTTGGGCAGCATGGCTTGAAAGCGTTCGTGAAGAGCAAAGTATTGATGGTATGGTGCCAAACTTTGTACCTTTTCGTAATTTTTTAACCAGCTTAACCGGTTCTGCATGGGGAGATGCCGCAACGATTGTGCCTTGGGAGCTTTATCAATTTACTGGGGACAAAAAGATTCTCGCAGAAAACTACATTATGATGAAACGTTGGCTGAGCTATCATACATTTAATAGCTATCAGCATATTTCTACTATGAGTAGTCATGGAGATTGGCTACAACCTTTCACTGCTGACGGTAAGAATGGTGGCGATACGCACAAGGATTTAATTGCAACGGCCTATTATGCTCACTCAGCAAATTTTGTAGCTAAAACCGCTCGTATTTTAGGGTATGACAACGAAGCAGATCAATATGACACTTTGTTCAATAATATAAAAAGTAAATTCCGTGATTACTTTTTTGACGACAACTTATTACTTCGCACCAGTATAACAAAACCGCCGATATACAAAAATGGCAGTGAAAAAACAGGACCATTAAAAACAATCTCACCTAAAATGACGCAAACCAGTTATTTGTTGCCTTTAGCCTTTGACCTATTTGAAGATAAAGAACAAAATAAAGCAGTTAATCAGTTAGTTACCTTAATTGAAAAAAGTGATCGTCATTTACGAACTGGGTTTTTGGGTACACCTTTGCTGGCTCCTGTATTACAAAAATTCGGTCATAGTGACCTGATGTATGAAATTTTATTTAAAGAAAGCTACCCATCATGGTTTTACTCTATTAAACATGGTGCAACTACTACGTGGGAGCGCTGGGATTCTTACTCATTACAGACGGGATTTAACGGTGAGAAGATGAACTCTCTAAACCACTATGCTTACGGTGCTATTGCCAGTTGGTTCTATCGAGGTATGTTAGGGATTGAGCAAACACAACCGGGTTTCAAGCATTTTAAAGTACAACCCCAGTTTACTACTAAACTGTCAGAGGTTAGTGGTAGTCACCCAACTCCTCAAGGTGAAATTGCAGTTGGCTGGTCGATAAAAAATCAGCAACTTAGTATGTCACTAACTGTGCCAAAAAACACCGAGGCGTCATTAATACTGCCTAACATAAAAAGAATCAGTATTATCCGTAATGATTCCGTTGAGGTGCAAAGTACTGACTTATTACTACCTGGTAACTATGAAATTAGAGGCAACTTTAATTAATGGTGCTAAATATTTTTGAGTTCGAGCTCCTATTACTTCACTAATTCCTAAAAATAAGACCAACTTGCTTCTTCTAAATGTAAGTAAAATATACCTAAGCCATTTAATATTTGACATTATTAATCAAAATGAGTCAATATCAGTCATTGCAAGTGCTGTGTTTAGTCGATAATTAACTGGTGTGCAGGCGTTGTTATAAGACGTGTCTTTTCATCATTATGTCTTAGCTGACTTTTAAGAGAGGGTTTAATGAGAAAAATAACTAAAAGTGCTTTGGCTGTTGCTGTTTTAATTACCTTACCGGCATGTGATGCGGTTGAAACAAATAATAAGCAAGAAACTCTTTCAAATGAAAATACTAGATTTTGTAGTGCTACCCTGGATAAAGCCCAGTTGCAATTGGACGACTTCAGAAAAGCGTATACAAACCCAAATAAAATACCGACTTCGTTTAGTGATGGTAAGGTTAACTTTATTACTCCGATGGGTTGGACGAGTGGCTTTGTTGCTGGCAGCTTTTGGTATATGTATGAGCACAATCAAGATCAAAGCTGGCTAAACACCGCCGTAAAGTGGACAAATGCATTAGAAGACATGCGTTTTAATCGTAAAACTCATGATGTGGGTTTTATTATAAATAACAGCTTTGGTAATGGTGTAAGACTAACAGGTAATGAAAGCTATACCCCTATTTTAGTTAGCACGGCTCAAACATTAATGGAGCGTTACAATCCAAAAATAGGTGCCACATTCTCATGGAGTTGGGGTGTATGGGAGTTTCCAGTCATTATCGATAACATGATGAATCTTGAGTTGTTATTCAATGCTTCCCTTGCCACCGGAGATGAAACCTATTATGACGCTGCTGTAAGTCACGCCACTGTTACGATGAAGCATCACTTTAGGGATGATTTTAGCTCATATCACCTAGTTAATTACAGTCGAGATACTGGGCTACCACTAACAAAACAAACCTTTCAAGGCATTACTGATGACTCATCTTGGGCACGAGGTCAAGCATGGGGAGCTTATGGCTATACAATGGTTTATCGCTACACAAAAGATGAAAAGTTTTTAAAACATGCACGCAATATTGTTAACTACATCCTAACTCATAAAAATATGCCAGAAGATCTTATACCTTATTTCGACTATAACGCGCCAGATGATCCAGAGATTGAAGATTATAAAGATTCATCAGCTGCATCTTTACTTGCAAGCGCTCTATTAGAGCTCGCGGATTATGTGGAAAAAGAAGATGCAGCACGTTACCGCAAGGCCGCTATGACGATGTTAAAAACCTTAAGCTCACCAGAATACCTTGCTGAAAAGGGCGAGAATGGTCACTTTTTACTCAAACATGCAACGGGCAACTATCCTGCAGGTAAAGAGCTAAATTCGGCGCTTAATTATGGCGATTATTATTATTTAGAAGCGCTTAATCGCTGTAAAAAACAAATTTAACTATGAATACCGCTTGTAACAATCAACACACAATAATTTAGGAACACCCGACAATGTCTGTAATCACCAGTAAAAAAAGACGGGAAATACCACTACACAATTTCTTGCGCTCCAGCGTAGTCGCTATTTGTCTTGGTTTTATAATAACACTCAGCGGATTTAAAGCTTCAGCAACAGAGGTAGAGCGCCCTTCGATTTGGGTTAAAAAATCTGAACGTCCAGAAATTTTAAATAAAATACAAACAGAGCCTTGGGCAAAATCATTATTTGAAGAGCTTCAACAGCGTGTTGAACCAATCGCTGCAATTAACAAAGAACAACGGTTAAAACCGCTTGCAGATCTCCCACTAATTTGGAATAAAGATAAGTCACAAGCACCGACACTACCGCATTTTCGTGTTAAAGGCGGCGGTAGTAAAGAGCAACTCGAAAGCGTTGTTAAAGCACTGCAGGACGGCGTTGATTGCGGTGTAATGTACTATTTAACTCAAGAAGATAAATACGCAGCCTGCGGTGCCGACATACTTAATACCTATTCAAATGCACTAATACAAATGAAGGTGCATAAAGAAGGCGCCATGAATTCAAGTTGGATGTTTCCGGGCGATCACTTGTATGAAGCACGGGTAATTGGTGCTCAATTACCCATTATTTATGACTTAGTTTATCCCTATCTAAAATCTGGCGGCAAGGTATACGACTTACAATCAAGCAGCTTAGTCGCCTTTGATTTTGACCAAGCGCAACAGATTTTTAAAACTTATATTTGGTTAGCGCTAAATAAAGGCTTACTTGATTCAAATTGGCCAGTATTAGAGTCTTCAAGCCTTGTACACAATATTTTAGCATTAGACGACCCAGAAGAAATTGCTAAAAACCTTCCTTATTACACACACCTAGATACTAAGCATCAGGCATCGCTAAAAACGGTTGCAAAAAAGTTTGAAAACGAAGGTGATATTTGGCCAGAGTCTTTCCAGTACTCTAAACATGTAGCCGCTTTTTCGGTTTACCTAATGACGTTGCTCGACCGTTACGATCCAACACTTAAGCTTGGTAAAAAGTATACAAATATTCCTGCGGCATTTACCTCATATTACGATTTACAGTACCCAAATAACGAATATCCTTATATCGGTGATGGCCATCGTACCTATAAGCCTGAATATTCGGCTTTAGAAATGTCATTATTATTAGCAAAGTTAAATAATAATGAAAAGCAAATAAATGACTTTAGCAATTATTTAGCCTCGAGCATAAATGCAGGCGTATATGACCGAGGGCACCTTCATAATCGCTCTTATGGCGCAAGTCCATATTACACGCCTTTACAACTGTTGTGGTCTGTAAAAGAAATACAAAGCAGCCAAGAAGTAGATGTAGCGCCACCGCGTCCAAGAACGAAGCGTTTAGAATATGCAGGAATGAATATTCAACGTAATGTGAGTAAACAAAACCCAGTTAAAAACAGTTTAATGGCATTTGTGGCAGGTGGGTCCTATATTCATGGCCATGCTTCTGGTATGGACATGGAGCTATATGGTCAAGGTCATGTACTTGGCATTGATGGCGGTAAAGGTACTTACAGAACACCAATTCATGAAAACTATTATCGATTGTTTTCAGCACATAACTCTGTAATTAGTAATGGCGCATCGGCTTCTAGCGGTGATTGGATCAACTTAGGTATTAATCGCGTGCAGTCTATCGCAATGGAACCTGCTGCCGGTGAAAAGGGCGTGTCTGATAAACACTCGTTTAACACATCCTCTTTTTATGATGAATTTAATAAAGTAGCACCTGCTAATCATCTGCGTACATTAGCATTGATAAAACTCTCTGATACTAAGGGCTACTACCTAGACATATTCAGAGCTAAAAGTAGCCATGAACAAGAGTTTCACGATTACGTATACCACAACATTGGCGACAAAGTGGATATAACCTCAGGCTCAAAAAAAGTAAAATTAAAAGCAGATGCGCAGCGCTATCAAGCTGCAGCTAAAACACCGTGGGTTAAACATAAAGATTACCAACACCCAGGCTGGCATTATTTTGAACAAGTAAAAACAGCGTCAAATTCATCACAGCAGTATGAGGCAACATTTACGGCATCTAAACTGGGCGATAAATCAATCGCAATGCGAGCACTTATCCCTGCTGGACTTGATGTTGAGTTAACCACCGTAAAAGCGCCAAAAGCTTATGGTGCGTCCGCGCCATACAACAAAAAGCCATTACCTACGTTTGTAATGCGCCACCAAGGCGAAACATGGAGTAATCCATTTATAGTAGCGTATGAATCAGTAACCGAAGGTGAAGACTTCGCGGTTACTGCTGTAGAAAGACTTTACGCAAAAGGCGTATTTAAAGGCGTAAAAGTCAACGCAACAGTCGATGGCAAGTCACTAACGCAATACATCATTGTGCAAGAAAATAATGACGATAAATACGAAGACAAAGAGTTAGGTATTTACTTTGAAGGTCAATTTGCCGTTATTACAACCGATGAGCAAAACAAATTGGTAGATATGTATATAGGCAATGGTAATCAGTTAAAGTTTAAACAGGACTCGCTTACTACCTATTATAAAAAGTCAGGTTACATAAAAATGTAAAAACGCGACATTTGACCGTTCAAGTATGATGTGTGTGGTTTATTGTCAATAACCCAAATGAGCCATACTCATCAGCGCTATATTTTACGTAATTAATACACTGCAATTTACACATAACCCACCGAGACACACTATGCAATTTTTATTAACTCATAAAGCCTTAACACTAACTCGGTTTAAAAAAGTACTTGTTTTAAATTTAGCTCTTACCGCAGGCATTTTAACTGTAGGTTGCTCTTCAAATATGGTAGCGACTAACGAACAATCGTTTATAAGTGAAAGAACTAAACTCATACAGAAGTATTCAGCAACAGATAACGTATTTTCAACTTTACAAAATCAAGTCGAACCCAATGATCCGCAAAGCCGTGAATATTGGCGTTGGAGAATTGATCAATACCTATATGGTGCTTACCCTGAGTACCAAACTATTTATGACAAATACACGCAAGGTAAATCGTTTCACCAAATTTACAACCTACCACATGAAAACCTAGGCCCTAAAAAGGCTCTACCGGCATCGTTACCAAAACTACCAAAAGGTTATTTTACAGACAACCTTCAAGGAAACCCCCATACAGGCTGGCACGATGTAATTGGTGATAAAGTATTTATTACGTATCAAGGGCATTTAACCGACCCTTATATAGCCAGTTATGATCTTAAAACTCATAAATGGGACGGGCCTCATAAAGCGGCAGAAAGTACCCTTTCAAAAGGTGACAGGAAAATTGATAGTCATGGTAGGCCAATCATTGAGCAAGACAGTAAAGGTCACTTTCATATTATTTATGGTGGCCACGGCGGAGAAAGAGAAGACGGATTAAATCCGCTTTCAATCGACACCCCACACGCCGGCGGTAGAATGCTGCATATAATGTCAGAAAAGCCAAATGACATTAGTAAATTTGTATATGTAAACGACATTACACCATTTGCGTCGTACACCGCCAGTGAAAAAATGGCCAATGGCGACATTTACTTATTCACCCGGGTGGGTACGCATAAATCACCTTGGGTTTATTACAAAATGCCAAGTGGCGCTCAAACATTTGAAAAGCCGGTCATCATTACAGTGCCAACGCCGCAAAAGCAAAATCCAATAAATGTTGATACGTTTTACATCACCCCAAAAAAAGTATCTGATACAGAAATTGCCATTAGCTCACTGTGGCATGAATGTAACTTTCTTGAAATTCACGATAAATCTGATTATGGGCGCATTAACTCATATTATATGAAGCTCGATACAACAACAGATACGTTTTATAACGCTCAAAACGAAAATTTGGATTTACCTATTACGCTAGCAAAAGCTAACCAACAAATGCTGGCTTTTGACTCCACACAACGAGAAGAAACGCCATTTAGCACAACACCTATTATTTTAGAAAATAATACCCCAGCTGTTGCGTACCAAGCGCGAACTAAAGACTACAGAGAATGGCGAATGACAGTCTTTAAAGATGGTAAATGGGAGCATAGTAAACCCATGCCTGGCACTGCTAACAGAACTTTAGTTGACAGTGAAAACAATGTGATATCAAACATAGGAAAGCTAGAAATATTAACTAAGGACTCTAATCGCTATACAGCGGCTGTCATTTATAAAGACCGACAAGGTGAAGCGGCTTTTGCTATTGCAAAAAGTGATGATGCTCAACGTTGGCGCATTGACCAAACTTACTTAAATCTAGCTAAATCAAGAATTGAAATGGAAACTGTAAAAGCCAGCAATGGTCAAGGAGTGGCTGTTTTACTCAACGTTAAAAAAGGCAGTGCACAGCGTTTGTATCTATGGCGTGATGGTCAGTTCCGTCCACGTTAATTAATACTCTTTATTTGCAGAGGGTGTATGAGATGTATTCATTCCCTTTGCTTGTATAAGACGACAGTGTTGTTGATAAAAATAATGCAGGAGAATTACAATGAAAATTATTATTAAAAACAGCCAGCTAGTTTGCACCTTTATACTGCTTATAAGCTCGTTGTGTATAAGTTATAAAAGCGGAGCAACTGAGAAAGTCAAAACAATCAAAACTACAGAAAAACAAAATATTGTGATGATAGTTATCGACGACCTTAGACCGGTGCTTGGAGCATATGGAGATGAAAAAGCGTATACCCCTAATATTGATGCACTAGCAAAAGAGGGAGTTACGTTTGACTATGCATATAGCAATGTACCAGTGTGTGGAGCATCTCGAGCAAGTATGTTGACTGGCTTAAGACCCACAAAAAACCGTTTTATTGACTATAAGGCGATGGCAGAAAAAGATGCGCCTAACGCAAAGTCACTGCCGCAAGTTTTAAGAGAGTCTGGCTACCATACAATTGGTTTGGGTAAGATTTTTCATAATGCTAAAGATTTAGCAACAGTGAGCTGGAGTGAGGAAATACAGGTATCTGGTATGCCTCATGCAACAATGTTAAACCCAGATTCGAAAAACTATATCAAAGAAAATGCTCACGTTGAATGGCTAAAAAATGGTCCTTGGTATGAAACCGCTGATGTACCTGATGAAGCATACCCAGATGGCAAAGTTAAGCAAAAAGCGTTACAAGCTCTAACGCGGTTGTCAGCAGAACAGCAACCATTTTTTATGAGTGTGGGTTTTATAAGACCACATTTACCTTTTTACGCACCGAAAAAGTATTACGATTTGCACCCAAAAGAAAAATTCACTCCCTTTTTCTTTCGCGAGCGTCCTCATTTAGCGCCTAGTTCTTTACGTGGCTCAGGTGAGATTCACACCTATCACTTTAAAGATTACGAGTATAATAGTGATGCATTCCACCTTTCTTCTATTCAAGGCTATTATGCTTCAGTCAGTTACATTGATGCATTAGTGGGTGAAATTGTTGATAAAATAGATGATCTTGGTTTACGCGATAACACAACAATCATGTTGCTCAGTGATCATGGTTTTCAGCTTGGCGAGCATAATTTTTGGACTAAGCACACTTTGCTAGACACTTCATTACGTATACCTATGATTGTTTCTTCTCCACATGCAGTGAAAAATCAAAAAACCAATGCATTGGTTGAGCTCATTGATATTTTCCCTACTATCACAGAAATAGCTAATATCAATCCATCAATAAAAATTGATGGGGAAAGCTTCGTTGATGTCCTAAAACAGCCAGATCGTGTACATAAAAAACAAGTATATAGCCGCTTTAAAACAGGGGACTCTATCATCACAGATAATTATATTTTCTCTTCTTACATCACAGAAGATAACAAGGTTGAGGAAATGCTATACGATCACTCAGAAGATCCTTACGAAATAAATAACGTTGTTAATGACCCGCGTTATCAAAAACAAGCTGCTGCGTTAAGAGAGCAGTTAACAGCTTGTATAACGCTACGTAATTGCAAAACTAACTAATGGCTTGATACTACCGTTGTCTAGTGAATCACCTAGGCAGCGGTAAAATTAAGAATTAGATCATATTGTTACTTCTATACCATAAAATAATTAGAGTTGAACATGAAACAATCATCAACAGTAATACGTTTGGTTAGTTTAATAGCATTAATGCTAATAAATACAACCAAGGCACATGCGAACACTACAGTTGCTCAAAGCACTAATATCGAGAACAACAGTAAGCCAAATATCATTTTTTACTTGGCTGATGACCAAGACATTACAGATTACGGTGTATATGGTAACGAGAAAGTTCATACACCAGCCATTGATAAGTTGGCACAAGAGGGGATGCTGTTTAATCGAGCATTTACAGCACAAGCCATATGCGCGCCAAGTAGAACGCAACTTTTTACTGGTAAATACCCTTTAGAAAATGGTGCATTTGCAAACCATACTCCAACTAAGCCAGATATTTCCTCTGTTACTAAGCAAATGAGAGAGTTAGGTTACCAAGTTGTATTAGCGGGTAAAAGCCACGTAAAGCCAGCCAGTGTGTATGATTGGGATCAGGAGTGGGAACCAGTACCAAAAGAAGGTGTTCCGCGAGACTATATTCCACTTGAAAATATTGAACGCTACTTTAAATCTGCTACAAAACCATTTGTTATGTTTATTACCTCTAAGTATCCGCATGGCAAGTACTTTGATGTAAAGCAGCCTCAAGTAGAGGATATTAAGTTTCACCCATTTGATAGTCACCTTAAATCAGATAAAGCCTATATTAAGAAAAGAGCAGGCTATTATCGCAGTATTGCTGAGGATAATACGCAAATCGAACACGTCTTAAAAATGGTTGATAAATACTTAACAGACAACACCTTATTTATATACAGCGCAGATCATGGGGTATCTGGTAAATTTACAGTTAAAGACATCGGTTTAAATATACCATTTGTAGCACGATGGCCGCGGGTTATTAAACCTGGGTCTACTTCAGGGCAATTGATCCACTATACAGATGTATTGCCTACCTTTATGGATATTGCTGGTGGCAAGCAAGACTCAAGTATGGATGGGAAAAGTTTCTTACCTATTCTTGAAGGTAATGATGCTCCAATTCATCAGTATGTATACGGCATACGAACTAATCAAAATATTATCAACGCGCATATTTTTCCATCTCGTATGATCCGTGATAAACGCTATAAGTACATTCGTAATTTTAACGCACTTGAAGTTTTGGATAAAAACTTAACCGATAACCCTAATATTAATGTGTTTATTCGCCAAGGTGCTATGAAGCATAAAGATGAACCTTTTGAAGAGTTATATGATTTAGACAACGATCCATTTGAGCAAATAAACTTAATTCATGACCCTCAATTACAAAACGTAAAACAACGGCTAAAAACACAATTATTCAGCTGGATGGCAGAGCAGGGTGATATCTTGGATGAGCGACTTGGAAACCTGCCTATCATAAGTGCACCATTATTTAAGTTAGATCAAAATAGACCGCCACTGAGAAGCAGTGTGAGTAAAGAGCATCAAAATATATTAAAGCCAGAGGATTACTATGTAATCGAGCATTGGGAAAATAATAAATAAAAACAACCGAAGGGGGCAAGTTGATATAGTGCTTTTATATCCTCTTTGTTGGTTGGCTCAGATTATTGGTTAATATGTAATAGCAAAGATATAAGCTAGGGTATATGGGCACCAAACGGTAAATTGCGCCTGATAACCTGCTGTTTGTGTTTCTCAACACTTAGATAAACAATTCTTAACCCTCGAATAGGGTTACTGAAACTTAAAATTAGAATACAAGGTGAAGCAAAGTTAGTAACTGCTTTCATTATGCTTTTACGTGTTAATTTTTACTTAAACAAATGATACACTGGTGTCAAATTCACTCAAAAAGGTGTAAGATCAGTCATGAAAATAGCATTAATGTTTGAAAATAGCCAAGCGGCTAAAAATCCAATTATTTTAAACGAACTCGAAAGTGTTGCCTTACCGTTAGAGCACATTGTGTTTAACGTGGGTATGAATAGCGAAAGCGATCATCACCTAACATATGTTCATTTAGGTATTATGGCGGGCATTTTACTTAACGCTAAAGCTGTTGACTTTGTATTCGCGGGCTGTGGCACAGGCCAAGGTGCAATGATGTCGTTGAACGCTCACGACGGTGTGTTTTGTGGCTACTGTATTGACCCTTCAGATGCCTTTTTGTTTAACCAAGTAAACAACGGTAACGCATTAGCGCTTCCTTTTGCGAAGGGTTTTGGTTGGGGCGCTGAATTAAACGCACGTTATATTTTTGAAAAAGCACTTACTGGTGAGCGCGGTGCTGGTTACCCTGTTGAGCGCAGAGAGCCGCAGGTCCAAAATGCCTCAATTCTAACGCAAGTGAAGTCAGCTTTAGTTAATCGTAGTTACGTTGAATCATTGAAAAATCTTGATCAAGAACTAGTTAAAACCGCTGTATCGGGCGAGCGTTTTCAATCATGTTTATTTGAGCATGGTCAAGAGCAAGACATTATTGATTATGTTAAGTCTTTATTAGCTTAGTAAACGACAAACATTTACATAATAGCCCTTGAGTTAACCTCAGCTTGAGGGCTTTTTTATTGATAACATTATTATCAGCTTCAGCTGCTGAAGCTTCGTAGGCGATTAGTTTACTTATTAAATTGCTTACTAACTCCCAATTATTATCTACTCGCATTCAAAACATAAAGATATCTTTAGAAGCAAGCCATTCCATTGACGCCTGAATTTTTTGGCACAACAGTAATGCTCTTTTGATAAACAAGTATGAAAATTTACATAGAAATTGATAGTTTGTTTATTTTTTAAATTTCATTTACACTCATATCTATTCAACTTCAATCATTGAAGCTATTTCTGATCTTGATGGTTTGTAAAGGGATATGGGTGTTAAAAGTTCCTCAATAGAAAGTAGCCATTTCAATGGGTTGATTTTTATCAAGATAGAGAAAAAACAATGAGAAAATTTTTATTACCGTTCATGATATTAAGTACATTTTTAAGTGTAGGTTGTAGTGAAAGCACAACACTATCGGAGGGTAAAGCGAATGAAGGTTTTTCAAAAGAAGCAGTAAAGGAAAATTTTGCCGCACTAAGCCCCCCTAAAGGCCGGTTGGCCATAGTCATAGATGGTAACTCTCCTGACCCTGATGATATTGGCGCTACACCTGTAATGCTGGCGCTTTTACAAAATACCGGTTTATCTAGTCGCCTCGTTCATTTATCTCATTCCTGCGATTTAGATCCTTTTAGAAACAAAGCTCGATACCAAATAGATGCCGAAAATGAAATGCGCCGACAAAATAAACTAGATGAGCTAAGTCGCAAAGGTATTGAGCTCTTTGGGCCATTTAATAATTTACGCAGTTTCTATAATTGTAGGGTTGATCAAGCAGGGGCAACTCAAGATTTAGTGGATGCCGTTAACGCATCGTCTGCTGATAATCCGCTTTGGATAATTGAAGCGGGGGAGCCAGACCTGATTGGTTATGCACTGGAAGCCGCAGAGAAAAGCAAGGTGCAACATGTTCATGTTGTTTCTCACCACCCTGCAAATGATAACAGTGGTGACTATTTTACTTGGCAGCAAATTTTAGACTTTGGTGTCAAAGAGCATCAAATAGGAGACCAAAACGTTGGCCTTCAAGGGCCTATAGATAATTGGGATTGGGCCAAAAACCATACGGATAGTGACATAGCATTTATTTGGGAAATGATGGCTTATGCTGAGAAGGACGGTGTTGTTCCTTTTCAGGCTAATAAATTTGATTGCTCCGATGCAGGAATGATTTATTGGTGGATAACAGGTGCTGACAATGGCGGTAATAAACACGCAACGCCAAAAGAAATAAAAGACGTATTACTGTTAAATGAAGTTAGAAGCTAAAAAGTTGAGGCCTTAAACATGAAACTAGTGCTTTGTTATTTACCGATTGTTATAGCAAGCTTTATAGCTTCAACTACCCATACTAGTGCGGGTCAGGTTTATCACGAAAATTCGGATTTTGTGGTGATAGAAGCAGAAAACTTTTTAACGCAACACTTGGATGATAAAAGACGATGGCTGGTGTTTTCAAAAAATACGCCAGCTCATAATTTCGTTGATGCAGATCAAGCTCATTATCATGACGCGAGCAACGGTTCCTATATTGAAATACTTCCAGATACCCGCAGTAATCATCACGAAGCGCTAGTTAGAAATGAGAACTTCACTAATGATGCCGGCACAATGGCAGTGCTAAGTTATCCTGTTTATTTTGAAACACCCGGAAGATATTACGCTTGGGCAAGGGCATATAGTACCGGCAGTGAGGATAATGGGGTGCATTTAGGTATAAATGGACAATGGCCAGAATCAGCGAAGCGTTTGCAATTATGCGAGGGTAAACATGCCTGGACATGGTCTTCTGCGCAACGGGTAAACACCAACCACTGTGGCACACCTAATACTATTTTTGTTGATATACCCCATAAAGGTGTTCATACCATTATGGTATCCATGCGTGAAGATGGCTTTGAACTTGATAAGTTACTTTTAACTAAGGACAAGGACTACATACCTGCAGGCAAAGATAAAGCAGAAACCCTAAGTAACCCGAAGCCATTACAAGAGAAAACACAACTATTAGAAATAACTGATTACACGCGGATTTTATACGCCGTAGACGATTTTAAGATTGAGAATACTGGCGAAATTCCATACTACCTACATAAAGCCGAGAGCGCTCTTGCCATAAATGCAGTGATAACTGCCTACAGAAATAAATTTGCGCACGCAGAATATACTGTGCAGGCCAAAGAGGCGGGCAATTATACTCTGAGGCTGGTTACATTGGCAGAAATTGACGGCGAGTCGATTTATATTGTTTCAATAAATAATAAAGAAATTGGCCGATTTAGGAATCCAGAAATAACCACTGATTACCAAGAAATATACTTCAATATGCAGGACGTTGAATTAACGAAAGGCGACATTATACGGATTTCATCTAAAGCCGTTACAAATGGCAAAATTCCTGAAAACGGAGGTACCGCATTTGCCAGAGGACGATGGCGAGCGCTGGTGTTTAGCAGAAATGATTAATCAATAGATATTCTGACCTTATAAAAAATGCAAAGAGGTGGCAAATGAGTTGTATGAGCTTTAGTTACAAGCAAGTTTGGATGTGGATATTGTTATGTTACGTTTGTGGTTCACATGCAGTGGCAGGCGGGATTGTAAAACATAATGTGTCTAACAAACCCAATATTTTATGGTTAGTAGTTGAGGATATGAGCCCTATTATTGAGCCCTATGGTGATAACACAATAAAAACACCCTCTATTACTCAACTAGCAAATGAAGGGGTTACTTATACAAATGTATATTCAACATCAGGTGTGTGTTCCCCAAGCAGAGCTGCTATAGCGATAGGGATGTACCCCTCTTCATTTGGCGCAAATAATATGCGGACAACCTCTAATACAGAGCAAACAGGTTTGCCAAAATATGAGGCTGTACCACCTAAAAGTGCGAAAATGCTTAGTCAATACCTTCGTGAGGAAGGCTATTACACAACAAATAACTTAAAAACTGATTACCAATTTAAAGCACCCAAAGCGGCATGGGATGAAAGTGGGCCTTTCGCTCATTGGCGCAATAGAAAACCTGGGCAGCCCTTTTATGCCGTTGTTAACTTTACCACCACACACGAATCTGGGTTATTTGAACCTTATGGGTTTAGAAAAATAGAATCTCGGCATTACTTTTCTGACAATAGAAAGAAAATCGCAAAACTACCGCAACATCATGCTGAAAAATCATCTGAGGCCAATACACTTGTTCATGTGCCTAAAGATCTTGATTTCCCAATTCCGCCATATTTACCTGATACGCCATTAGTTAGGCGCGATCTTTGGAAAATGTACAATAATCTCGCTGAAACTGATAAACAGATTGCAGCGGTATTACAACAATTAAAAGACGATGGCTTATACGATAATACTATTATTATGTTTTATTCAGATCACGGTGGCCCTTTACCACGCCAAAAGCGTTTGGTGTACGACAGTGGCCTGCAGGTACCGTTTATTATCAGATATCCTAACGCTGAAAATGCAGGCGAGAAAGAGGATCAACTTGTTAGCTTTGTTGATTTTGCACCAACATTATTAAGCTTGGCTGGTATTGATATACCAGCTCATATGCAAGGACGAGACTTTTTAGGGGCGCAGCAAACTGAAGAGCGTAAATATATTCATGCAGCTGCAGATAGGTTTGACGGTTTTACTGATGTTATTAGAGCCGTAAGAAATAAGCGATTTAAATACATACGAAACTATAGACCAGAGCAGGGGTATTATTTACCTGTGGCGTATCGTGAAAAAATTCCAACCATGCAAGAGTTACTGCGCTTGAAAGGTGAAAATAAATTAACAGCAGAGCAGTCTTTATGGTTTAGAGATAAAAAAGACCCTGAAGAGTTATTTGACTTAAACAATGACCCCCATGAGTTAAATAATATTATTACCGATCCTAGCTATAAAGAAGTGGTTGCTGAGCTTAGTGATGAAATGGACCGTTGGTTAAATGAAATAAACGATGATCCAAGCCTTCCTGAAGCCCAACTTATTCAAAAACTCTGGGCAGGAAGTGAGTTACAGCCAGCAACCGCAAAGCCACAATTTAAAATTAGTGATGGCATAATGCACATAAGTAGTCCAACGCCTGGTGCGGTGATTTCTTATCAATTAAACAACACCAATACACCTGAGCTGTGGCAATTATACAAAGGACCTTTTAAATTAGAGCGAGCAACCTCTGTGAAAGCCGTTGCTCATAGAATAGGTTTTAGCGAAAGCGAGAGTGCTATTTACGACTATGACTCAATTATTAACTCACATTATTAGTGTTTTGAAGTAGAAAATAAATGATAAAAATTTTCAAAATTATATTTGTTGTAACACTTTTGACGTGTAGCTTTTTTTCGATTGCTAACGATGAGTGTGTTTCTTGTCATAGTAATGAGGTGTCTGATTGGCAGCAGTCTCATCATGCCAATGCAATGGCCAAAGCAACAACAGACAAAGTACTAGGTGATTTTAACAACGTAACAGTTGAACACTTTTCTCAAAAAGCGTTTTTTTACACCAAAGATGATGAATTTTTAATTGATTTAACTGAAAGTAAAACAAAGGTCACTTATAAAGTAAATTATGTTTTTGGTTATAAACCACTGCAGCAATACCTCATTGAAGTGGAAAAAGGGAAATACCAAGTTTTTCCTTTCGCATGGGATAGTCGAGCGGCTAAAGAAGGCGGGCAGCGCTGGTATGCAAATTATGAAAATGAAGATGTAAAACCAAATGATCGTCTGCATTGGTTACAACCTTTACAAAATTGGAATGGGATGTGTGCAGATTGCCATTCTGATAATCTAAAGCGTAATTATGATGTAGAAAAAAATGTGTTTGATACGCACTTTTCAAATATAAATGTGGGATGTGCTTCTTGTCATGCTGATCTATCAAAAGATCACAAAACTAACCCGTTGCCAAAAACAAATAAGGTGAAACCGACCAATATGTCTGGTTGGAAAATAACGGATAATAACAACATTGCTACTTGGCATGGTGAAAAGCGTGATAACAGCTTTATGGAAACCTGTTATGCCTGTCATTCATTGCGAAGCCCGTTAACTGATGGTTTTAGTAGTGATAAACACTTTTTAGATCAATTCAGTCCCTCTTTTTTAGAGCCAAATTTGTATCATGCTGATGGCCAAATTAAAGAAGAGGTATATGTATTTGGTTCATTTAAGCAAAGTAAAATGTATGACGCGGGTGTAAATTGTCTTGATTGTCACGATAAACACACGATGAAAATAAAATCGCAAACAAATGCTCTTTGCCTTCAATGCCATAAAAGTAGTGAATATGATGTGCCAAAGCATCATCGGCATAAGCAAGCATCACAAGGCAGTCAATGTGTTAATTGTCATATGCCAACTAATCGTTACATGGGGGTAGATGACAGGAGAGATCATAGCTTTAAAGTCCCTCGCCCTGATATTTCTATTATTTACGATACGCCTAATGCGTGTACTCAGTGCCATGATGACAAAACAGATGAATGGGCTAACACCGCGCTTGAAAGTTGGCATGGTAAAGCACCTCCTTTGTCTAACAAAGAACATGCTATGTTAGCACTTCGATCGGCCAATAGTGTGCCATTAAAAATTCACTTTGGTTTGATTAATGATACTTCATTGAGTGAAATTGATAGAGCAAGTGCAATTACTTATTTGGCGAGCACTGGTTCAGCATTAGATGATGCAATTATATCTAGGTGGGTAAACTCGCCACTGCCACTTATACGATTAGCGATTGCTAAAATAGGCTATATGCTCCCTGAAAGTGAACGATTTAAAAGTTACAGTAAGTTATTAACAGATAAATTTAAGGCGGTTAGGGTTGCCGCCGCACAAAATCTGAGTTATCAAAATAATCCGTCGGGCGAGCTCAGTGAGGCTATTGTTGAGCTTGCACAGTCCAATAAAGTTAACTCTTGGCGTGGAGAAGGTCATATTAATCAAAGTATGCTCGCATTAAATAAGCGAGATGTTACATCGGCTATTCGTTATTTAAAGCAAGGTATTGATGTAGACCCATACTTTGACCCTAACTATGTAAATTTATCTGATATTTATTTTCGCCAAGGCAATAAAGAAAAGATGCAGGATGTGCTTAATCAAGGGTTGGCTGCGCTTCCAAATTCTGCGGCGTTAAATTATGCAAATGGAATGGCACAAATAAGAAGTAGTAAAAAAGTTGAAGCTGTAAATTACTTTAAAAAAGCAATGGAACTTGAAGGCAGTAACGAAGAGTATGCATATTTATACTACTTAGCATTAGACAATGCCGGTTTTACTGCGAAGGCCCTCGATGAGTTGAAGTCTAATCTAAAAAATTACAATAACCCCCGCCAACTTATGGAGCTTGCACATAGTTTTGAAAGTAAATTAAGGTAACTCGCCTTGTTGCTAGCCTTATAAAATAAATGCTGCTGAGCAAGCGCTATTGAATTTTAATAAGGCTTTATTTGCTTGTAATATAAACATTCCCCTAGTGAATTCTACTACACCTCAACCGCTTCCCTTCATTTAGACAATCTTATATTAGAGTGAGGTTTCCCTTTTTCATTTTGATTGAAAGTGATTTCTATTGATTGAGTTTGGTTTTTAATGTAGTTTTGTTAACATAAATAAAACAATAAAGGTCGTTTTACACGCGAAATCTCAGAGTTAAAAAGTAGTTTACACACTTGAATTCACACGATTCATTATGACAACAATAATACACAGAGATAACTATGAAAAATCACACAATAAAAGCGAAACGCACGCTTTCATCTCTGCTTTTGTTTGCTTCTGCATTTTATATTGCCTCAGGGCACGCAGAGGTTGAATTAAAGCAACAAGTTAAGATTTCAGACTCGGGTCTACATTTTGATGGGCAAGACCTAGATTTTAGTAATGTATCTAACCCAGACACAGGTGCCGAATACGACTTCTTTTTTGGTCGAAACATCTCGGCACATGGTGATGCTGTTAAAGTATATAAACATTATGTATTTATGACTTGGTATAAAGGCGGCAAGCAAGAGCGCAATGTTATGTTGAGCCGCTACAATACATTAACGGGAACCCTGGCAACTATAGAATTTCCACATCGCCATACCGGTTTCAGAGGAGACCCTTTAGTTGGGGAATCTCATAATACAATTGGTTTAGCAGTGAGTCCTATCGATGGCACTATTCATATGGTGTACGATATGCACGCCTACGACGATAACAATCATGGCGGTAAATTCAAAGATGACTTTTTCCGTTATTCTTTTAGCGAAACAGGGGTTGCTGACTTACCCGATGAGCAGTTTACTCTTAATAAGTTTGTTAAAGATACCAGTAGTGTCAGTCAAGGGGCTGATGACTATAAGCATTTAACAATGACAGGCAATTTAGCAGATAAAGCAAATTTTGCGCGTTTAACTTATCCCAAGTTTTTTACAAATACAGATGGTACATTGCTGCTTTATATGCGCTTGGGTGGCAACAATAACGGTGCCTATGTATTTAATCGCTATGACGCTCAAACAAAAAAGTGGTCAAGCTTCACTAAATTTAATCACAATAACCAAAAAAGTTACGGTAATGCTTATAACTGGGGCCTCTATGGCAATATGAAGTATGTTAATGGCAAACTTCGAGTAGGCTATCAGCAGCGAAGCAACGATAATAATGATAGATATAAATATCAAAATGGTGTTTTTTACGCCTATTCAGACCACCCAGATGGTATAGGTGAATGGAAAAACCATCAAGGTGAGCCAATGACATGGCCACTGGTAAATTCAGATGAAATAAAAGTATTAGAACCGGGTGACTACATAGATCATCAAGAAGCTAACTCTGTTTATATTGTAGGTAGCTTTGACTGGACAGTGACTAAAAAGGGAGATGTGCACTTTATAAGTAAGGTACGTTCAACCGATAGAAACCGTCCTGATTATCAAGAAGTTTATTTACACTCCTATAAGCCAGCTGGCGCAACAGAGTTTATTACGTCAACAAATTTTGTTGGCGCAAGTGAGATTTATACGGCTGGTGACAGCGTCTATATTATTGGTTTAAATAATGGACGACCTTACGTTGAAAAAGCGCAAGGTGGCACAAATAACTTTACGCGCGTATACGAAGCAACTGATGGGCCGGTATTTGATCACGGCACTATTTACATCAAAGATGGCAAAGTTTACTACTACCTAATGGAACGTGGGTCGGGGAGTGCATTACCACTGTATTTACAGGTAATAGATTTAGACATAGGAGGTGAAGCTAGTTCTCCTAGCGTAACGTTTCCGAAGGCAAGCATTACTGTAGAAGAGGGTTATAGTGAATTATCATTTAAGGTGGCTGCAGTAAGCCCAATAGCTGAACGAACAATCAGCAAAGTTGATTTATTTGTTAACGATACGCTTATTCGCTCAGATAACGCAGACCCTTTTGTATGGGGACACAAAAACAAGCCACTAGAGTTATTAGGGCTAACGGCTGGAAATCATACCTTTAAAGCAGTTGCGACTGATAGCGAGGGTGATACTGGCTCATCAACAATGCAATTAATAGTTCAATCTAACTCTCCTGCCATTAGTTTTCCTGATAACGAGCTAACTGTAAAAGAGGGCTTTGAGCAGCTGACATTTACGTTGCAAGCATCAAGTCCTGTTGCTGATAGAACAATTGAATCTGTCACTTTATATATTAACGATAATTTAATACGTACAGATAACAAAGCTCCTTTTAACTTTGGTCATAAGTTTAAACCGCACGAAACAGGTGCTATGGGGTGGTTAGAATCCCATACCGAAAATCCGTCACCACTCGGTGCAGGTATATACACTTTCAAAGCAGTTGCCTTGGATAGTGAAGGTGCTTACAGCACTGCGACAATGACTCTTAACGTTGAAGGTGAGCCTAAACCGCCAGTGGTTTCTTTCCCTAATGAAACCATTACTGTTTTTGAAGGATACGAAAAGTTAGGTGTGACAATAGATGCTGTATCACCTGACGATCGCGATATTCAATCTGTAACTTTATATGTTAATGGTGAGTTTGTGCGTACCGACACCAAGCCTGTCTGGAATTTTGGCCATTCATATGCACCTTATGAACTAGGTGCAATGGGTTGGTTAGAAAGGCACGAGCCAAATCCGTCACCTTTAGGGGTAGGAAGCCATACTATCACTGCAATTGCACGAGACACCCAAGGTTTAGAAGGGCAAGCGAGTATTACACTTATCGTAGAAGAAATACCGGCTCCAAATGTTTACTTTTTAGAACCCGAGATAGAAGTGCCAGTAGGGTATGAGTCTCTAAGTGTATCGGTTCATAGTGAGTCTGCTTTAAGTAGCATTGATATAGAGCGGGTAGAGCTTTATCTAAACGGCACGTTAGTCCGTGATATTTGGCAGCCTCCTTTTACTTGGGGTAACGAAGAGTATTCAACTGAGCTAATTGGTTTAGCTGCGGGGGAGTACACACTTAAAGCGGTAACGACTGACAGTAACGGAAAGTCTTCAAGCGCAGAAAAGCGCTTACTAGTAAATCCCGCTCTCGTTTTTGTATCGTCTGAGATGGAGCAACACCCTGCTTCTAATGTATTAGACGGTGACCTTTCTGATAGCTCAAGTTGGCGTGCCGACAAAAATGGAACTCAATCAATAGTTATTGATTTAGGAGAGTTAAAATCTATTACAGGGACCCAGCTTTGGACTGCGAACGACGAAGTAATCAAGTATCAAATTTATGTATCAGAAACGATTGATGGTCGATATAAAAAAGCAGCAAAGCATAAGGGTAGGAACAAGACCAACGAGCCTAGTACAACTTCTTTTTACATAAAAGGGCGATTTATTAAGTTAAAAGCAATTGGTAACTGGCCTGACATTACTGAATTTAATGTACTGTTTGAAAACTAACATCACGTTAAATATCGCTTTTCACTACACGATAGGACTTTAGTGCAGAGTGATTTTCCAAAGAGTATTTTTAATGTAGGTTATTTATATCTGCTTTTAAGTATATCGCGACAAAGTGTTAGTAAGGAGAATAGGTTGACTGGTATTAAATCATATTTAGCTATATTTTTTGTTTTTTCGGTTACAGCATGTACAACAACGCAAAGAGTTAATTTGCTAGACCCTCAGCTTAGCCGTTTTGATAATGTTTACTCGTTTGGGCAAGCACGCTTCATAGATGGTGAGTTGCATTTAATTTCATCTAGCAATTGGTTTCTAACTACAAAGCAGCGTTACAGCAATTTTATTTTGACTGCCGATATAAAAATGCCGAATGTTGATGAGTATAGTAATTCGGGCATTATTTTTAGAGGCCAAATTGAGCAAGATGAAGGCGGTAAACGCGTTGTTGGCTATCAAGCTGAAATAGATCCGAGCCCACGTCGTTGGAGCGGGGGTCTATTTGATCAAGGCCGACGAAAATGGCTGTATCCCGAACACCCTAAAAGATCACACAAAGATAATGACTTTATAAAAAGTCACTTACCCTCTTGGTCAGAGCTGCAAGCTGAGGTTTATAAACCGGGCGAATGGAATTCGTTGCGAATTGTTTGTGACGGCTCGTCGATAAAAATCTTTCTCAATGATGTACTAACTACCCATGTAGAAGACATTAAAGACGATGAAGGTGTAATAGGTTTTCAGCATCACGGCAGTAAATCATATAAAAGGTCTGGCCTCAGAGATAATGTAGTTAGATTTAAAAATATATTCATCCAAGAACTAAAATAAAAAAATGGAGCACCCTCTATGTATGATGTAATTGTAGTTGGCTCAGGTATTACAGGTGGTTGGGCTGCAAAAGAATTCTGCGAAAAAGGATTCAAAACCCTTGTAATAGAGCGTGGACGTAATATTCAGCATCAAGGCCCAGAATATACTGATATGCAAATGCCTTGGCAAATTGAGAACAGAAACAAGGTCCCTGAAATTCTCAGTGAGGAGGGACGGTACTCTATGGTTGAGCGCAAAGGTTATTTCAAAAATGCCACTAAACAGTTTTTTATTGATGACAAAGAGCACCCTATTTCTTATCCAAAAGAAAGCCCATTTAAATGGATAAGAGGTTATCAATTAGGTGGCAGATCGTTAACGTGGGGAAGGCAATCCCTTCGATGGGGAGTAAGAGATTTTCAAGCTAATGCAAAAGATGGAAATGGTATCCCTTGGCCTATAGGCTACGATGATTTGGCGCCCTGGTATGATTATGTAGAGTCTTTTATTGGTGTATCTGCGAATAAGGATGGTTTAGATACGCTACCCGATGGCGTATTTCAAAAGCCGTGGGAGATGAGTTGTGCTGAAAAGTTTATAGCTGAGAACTTAAAGAAAGCTTATTCAGACAGACATTTAATTATAGGACGTTCGGCTAATATTACAGAGCCTACTAAAGAGCAAACCGAACTAGGCCGCGGAAAGTGTCAGGCTCGCTCATACTGTAATAGAGGCTGTACATTTGGTGGATATTTCAGCTCACTTTCAGCCACTTTACCTGCAGCCAAAAAAACTGGAAACTTAACAGTATTAACAGATGCAATAGTAGAAACAGTTGATTACGATGATAAGTCAGGTAAAGCGACGGGTGTTACAGTTATTGATGCCCATACTAAAGGAAAACGTCAATATCGCTCAAAGGTTATTTTCTTATGCGCCTCAGCATTAGGTTCTGTGCAAATCCTTCTGAATTCTAAGTCTAAAACGTTCCCAAATGGTATTGCAAATTCGAGTGGTGCTGTTGGGCATTATATTATGGATCATTTTTCTGGTGTTATAGCGGATGCAAAAGTACCAGGTTTTGATGACAAATATTCAGTTGGACGCAGACCTATTGCTACCTATATCCCAAATTATCGACACGAACAAAAAGAAGATGCCGATTTTATTAGGGGGTTTGGTTTTCAAGGTACAGCCCAACACCGCAGCAATACTGGTACAACTGCAAAAAAGGTAGGTATTGGCGCTGAGGTTAAAACGAATAGTAACCAACCAGGTCCTTGGCGCTTTAGAGCAATAATGTACGGTGAGATGCTTCCAAAGTTTGAAAATCATGCGCGGTTGCACCCTACAGAAAAAGACCAATGGGGTATTCCTATATTGCATATTGATGCTCGAATAAGAGAAAACGAACGCAAGATGATTAAGCAAGCTGCAATAGATATAAAAGAAATACTGACGGCTGGGGGGTG
>NZ_JAQREI010000012.1:0-132065 GCF_028599215.1 Pseudoalteromonas sp. Angola-30 | reverse complement strand
CCTTTGCTCTACTGCGCAAGACCGCGTACTTAGCCCCCAAGCAAAAGAAGGTGGCAAGGTCGATATGAAAGACCTTGGCGCGATTATTACGGTAAAGCCCGGCACCCCTTTAATGCAACGAGTAGCTGCTACACCAGGTGAAGATGGCTATACGGTTTTTGGCGATATGATCAAGGCAACGCCTGGTAAAGAACACCAATTACAGCCCTTTGAAGGCACAAAAATAGACCCTAATAACCCAAACATGCTCATTGCCGATTGTAAAGGTGTGCCTGTGGCCTTACCTAGAGGCATGCGGGTTGACGATGTTTTGTGTTTTCATAATGTAGATGTAAGTACAGGCCACGTTGATTTTGATGGTAGTGTAATTATATCTGGTGATGTAAAAGATGGTATGCGGGTTAAAGCCAATGGCGATATTACTGTATTAGGGTTTGTAGAATCAGGCACGATTGAAAGCCAAAGCGCGGTAACGATTATGCTCGGCGCTATTGGTCGTAAGCGTGAAAATGAAGAAGCATTTACTTGCGAAATTTCAGCCCAGCGTACTATTTCTATTGGCTATGCCCAGTACTGTAATATTAAAAGTGCGCAAGATTTATTTATAGAACGCCAAGCATTGCATTGTAATTTAAGTGCAAGGCGCTTAATACGTGTGGGTAAAGCAGGTAACCCTCGCGGCAAAATAATTGGGGGGAATATTCTTGATGCTATGCGTATTGAAACAGGTGAGCTAGGTGCGCCGGCAGGGACTAAAACCCGTGTGTTTTTAGCTCAAAACTGGCATGAACTGCGCTCAAAACAATCTCAAATAATTGATTTTGAAAAAGTATTAGCAAGTAAAACATCTGCACTTAAACAAGCTAAAGAAAAAGCGATAAAAATTCCAGTTGCTGCTCAACGCCAACAGCTACTAGATAAAATTGCCGCTAATGAGCAACATATAAAAACTCGCGCTATGCACGTACAACGTCAAAAAAGATTGGTGAAGCAAAAAATTTCTCAGCTATTGGCAACTAGCCGACTTAAAATTAACGAAATAATGCACCCAGGTGTGGAGCTTAAAATAGCAAAAGACACAAAACAGTTTTCGCGTATTTACCCACCCCACTTAGTAAAACTTTCTGAGGGAAAAATCACTCAGTCGTTTTAGTATCCTCTTCGGTGTTTTCAGTTTCCTGGGCGTCACTTTCAGGTAGTGGCGCTAACGGCCAGCCCCCTAGCTCTTGCCAACGGTTTACTATTAAACAATATAGTTCTGCTGTGCGTTCTGTATCGTAAAGTGCAGAGTGTGCTTGGCTGTTATCAAACTCAATCCCCGCGGCTCTACATGCTTTAGCCAGTACCGTTTGGCCTAAAGCTAACCCTGCAAGCGAGGTTGTGTCGAAACTCACAAATGGATGAAATGGCGTACGCTTAATATTGTTACGCTCAATGGCTGCATTTAAAAAGCCATGATCAAAGGCGGCATTATGTGCCACTACAACTGAGCGTTGACACCCAGCAGCTTTTTGCGCTTTACGTACTGCTTTACAAATTTCTTTAATTGCTTCGTCTTCTGGTACAGCGCCGCGCAACGGGCTAAACGGGTCTATGCCGTTAAATTCAATTGCGGCTTGTTCAATATTAGCGCCTTCAAAAGGCTCTACATGAAAATGAACGGTATGATCTATGCTGAGTAACCCTTCGTCATCCATTTTTAAAATTGATACGGCAATTTCAAGTAAGGCGTCGGTTTCTTTATTAAAGCCGGCGGTTTCTACATCAATAACAACAGGAAAAAAGCCGCGAAAGCGTTGTGCGAAAAGTGTTTGCTCAGTATTTGCCATAGTCTTCTTGGTTTATGAGGATAAGCTCACTATTATGTCAAAATTGGGGGCTACTCGGCTAGGGCTTTATAAATTATTTAATTAATATATTGTAGGCATGCTATTTGCTTTTAAATAACTGCTAATTGTATTGGCTGTTATTAATCCCCATCGCATTAAATTACGGATACCAGTATGGCGCCTAGAAAAAAGCGCAATAACAAGGCGAAAATTATTTATAGCTTTGTTTTACATCAGTAAGTTTAACGCAGTGAGCAGGCTATTTAATACGATACAAAGATTATGTTTTAATTAAGTTGGTATAGAGCCCTACTTTAGCCGTACGCCAAAATATTGGCTTAGTAGATTAACCGGAGCGTTTTATGAAGTGTAAGTTGTTTTTTATTAGCGTAAGCCTTGGCACCGCATTGATGAGTTATTCATCGCAAGCGGCTATGCGCCAATACAGCGCAAATCAAGATAACTCCAATTGGGAAGTTATAAAAACAACGCGCTTACAGTGTCAATTAAACCACGAAGTGCCCTACTACGGTGAGGCCATATTTAAGGCATCGGCCAGTAAAAACAAAAACCTAACTTTTAATCTAGATATGGTTGTGCGCCCCGACAATTACGATATAGCCGGTTTAAAGGCGGTGCCACCAGCATGGCGTTCAGGCCTGCCCGCGCGTAATATAACCACGATGAAGTTACTTAAAAAGTTTGATGGTGAGCTTGGTAATAAAACCGCATGGGAAATGCTAACTGAACTTGAAAAAGGGTTTCATCCTACCTTTTACTACCAAGACTGGCAAAATAGTGCCGACAAAATTGCCGTTGGTATTTCAAGCGTTAATTTTAAGCAAGCCTATTGGGCGTTTTTGCAGTGCCGCGATGAACTTTTACCATACAGCTTTGAAGATATTTCATTTACTGTAATGAACTACCAATCAAATAGCAGTAAGCTCACTAAAGAGTCGCAAAAGCGCTTAGATAAAATTGCTGAGTATTTAAAAAATGATACCAGTATTGAGTCTATAAGTATTGATTCGTATACCGATAGCTACGGTGGCCGTTGGAATAACTTAGATTTATCGCGTAAGCGTGCTAAAGCTATAAAAGATTATATGGTCAGCTTAGGGGTTGATGAGGGCAAAGTACAAACCACAGGCCTAGGTGAAAAACGTTTTGTTGATACTAACGAAAATATTTTAGGGCGAAATAAAAACCGTCGTTTAATTATTCAAATAGCAAAAATGTAACCGCCCTAAACTGCTAACTACCGATGCGCCGCTTTATGAGCTTATCGCCAAACTGAAAAAAAGTTAGACTCAAAAATATAATTATAGCTCCTATAATAAGCTCCTGACTTAAAGGCTCGTTATTAAGTAATGCGCCTAGCGCTAATGCAAAACTTGGTGTAATTAAACTACTTAAGGCTACAGTACTGGCGTTTAACTTTTGTAATACATGAAAATACGCTAAAGCCCCTACAATCGAGCCAAAAATACCTAAATACGCAATACTCCATAACGAGCGAGCACTCCAATAATCCATACTTATTTGCCCATCTACCAGCCACCACAACAGTCCAAATAAAGGAGTAACAAAAACCAGCGCTCCAAAAGTGGTTGCCATAGGGTGAATAGCAATTTTTACACGTTTGATCATCACCCCACTGAGACTAAATAAAGTAACCGCCAATAACACATACATCAGCCCTATGCCCTGAGTTTGTGAGGTTTGTAGCTGGTTATAACTTACAAAATAAAGGCCTATTAATGCACAGCTCAGCGCTATTAATTTAATATGGCTAAATTTAGGCTCATTAAGTAACCTTTGTGCTAAAAAGCCAGAGAGAATAGGCGCAAGGCCAAACACTAATGAAATAATACCTGAAGGTACTGTGGTAGCAGCCATGTAACTTAATGACATACCGCCAAAAATACCCAAACTGGAGTATGCATATAACGTACACGCGTTTTTGCTCCAAGGTACACGAATATTGGCTATAGCAACAATTAACCCAGCAACAAATAAGCCTATAATCATGCGCATTAAAACGGCGAGCGTTGGTGCTACAGTTTCACTGCTCCATACAATACCTAATGGCGTAGTACACCAAATAATGACAAGTAGTAAATAAGATAATTTAACTGGCACACGCCATTCCTTTGCACTGAGGAGGTAGAAACCCTATTAAAGTAAATTATACGCGCGAAAGTAATACGCAGTACATATATAAACATCTAAATACAGCTGTAAATTCATAGTTACATTATTATTTACCGGCATTTATTACAAAACTATTTATGTTTTAAGTAACTAGTTATATCTTGAGTGCCTCTCACACATTTTAGGATAGTTAAGTGCTTAAAAATAAAACAATAGGCAGCATGTTAATTGTTGCAGGCACCACCATAGGCGCAGGAATGCTGGCATTACCAATTGCCTCTGCAGGACTTGGGTTTAATACCGCGCTTGCACTGATAATAGCCAGCTGGTTATTGATGACCTACACCGCTTTATTAATGCTAGAGCTCCACCAATACGCCCCTAGAGATGCAACGTTAAACACCTTAGCAAAGCGCTGGTTAGGCAAGCGCGGCCAGTACGTAGCTAACTTTTCGATGATATTTTTGTTTTACGCCCTGTGCGCAGCCTATATAGCCGGGGGTGGCGCGCAGTTGCAGTCGCGTATTAGTAGTGATTTGAGCATAAACATAGCGCCCCAAATTGCCTCTATTGTTTTAGCCATTGTAATAGGTAGCGTGGTTACTTTAGGCACCAGTAAAGTAGATAAACTTAACCGCGTGTTATTTACGATTAAAATTTTAGTACTAGGCAGCTTGTTTTATATGCTTACACCCTATGTACAAGGTAAGCACTTACTTGAAATGCCCGTTGAGCAAGGGCTGATTTTATCTGCCTTACCCGTTATTTTTACCTCATTTGGTTTTCATGGCTCTATTCCGTCAATTGTTAAGTATGTGGGGCTAGAAACAAAAGTATTGCGTAAGGTAATGATTGCAGGGGCTGCTTTACCTTTAGTGATTTATATTTTTTGGCAACTGCTTAGCCAAGGGATTATGCAGCAAAGTGATTTACTCAATAGTAATGGCTTAACAGGCTTTGTAGAGAGTGTGGCAAATATTGCGCATAATCCGCAGGTAACAAGCGCTGTTACACTGTTTGCCGACTTAGCATTGGCCACCTCTTTTTTAGGTGTTAGCTTAGGGTTATTTGATTTTTTTGCTGATGCATTTAATAAAGGCGACACCAAATCAGAAAGAATAAAAACCGCACTAATTACTTTTATTCCCCCTTTAGGGTTTGCGTTATTTTACCCTCAGGGATTTATAATGGCGCTAGGCTATGCAGCCATCGCCCTTGTGGTATTAGCAATATTTTTACCGGTTTCTATGGTGTATAAGCAGCGTAAATCGGGCCCTCAAACGGGATACCAAGTGCGAAGTGGTAATATGGGTTTAGCGGTGGCAGGGCTGTGCGGCGTTGTAATTATTGTCGCCCAATTTATGCAAATGTTGGGATTAGTACCCGCTATTGGTTAATAACAAAACTAACCCCTTTAGCTTAAAGGGGTTAGTTAAAAATGTTAAAATACCCGAGACTCACCACGGCCTGTAGCCTGAGAAGCTGCTTGTAACTCACCGTCTTTATTTACAATAACCTGCAAATCGCCAAAACGGCGTTCATTCAGTGTGTAGCCCATTTTTATAAGTTCAGCTTGAGTGTTTTCACTGAGCCCTGCGTTTGTTCTGATTACGTTTTTAGGCCATAACTGATGATGAAACCGCGTGCTATTAACAATATCGTTGGCGCCCATGTTAAATTCAACCGCATTTAAAATAGATTGATACACCGAGCTAATAATTGTTGTGCCCCCAGGCGAGCCTGTGACCATTTTAACGCTGTTGTTTTTGAGCAGTATGGTTGGCGACATTGAGCTAAGCATACGCTTTTGAGGCTGAATTTCATTGGCTTTACCGCCGAGCGCACCAAAGGCGTTCATTACCCCAGGTTTAGCGCTAAAGTCGTCCATTTCGTCATTTAATATAAAGCCTGCACCTTCAACCACAACGCCACTACCAAAGCTTAAATTAATCGTTGTGGTATTGGCCACTGCATTACCCATTTTATCAATAATAGAAAAATGCGTGGTTTGTTCACTTTCTTTGAGGCCTGGTTTTATGTTTTCGGTGGTTGAAATAGCTGTTAAAGAAATATCTTTACTGCGCGCTTTTAGGTAATCAATATGAGTAAGCTCAGTCACTGGTACATCAAAAAAGTCCGGATCGCCCAAGTACTCTGCTCTATCGGCAAACACACGTTTACCTATTTCAGCAAGTAAATGTACATATTGAGTAGAGTTATGTACCAGCCCCATTTCGCTTTTTTTAAGCTCAAACATTTTTAGCCACTGCAAAATAGCTATTCCGCCAGAGCTTGGTGGTGGAGAGGTTAATACTTCATAACCGTTCCAGTTAGCTTTAATCGGCGTGCGCGACACAGCCGTGTAATTAGCCAAATCAGTTTGGTTAATAATGCCGCCGTGCTGGTGCATAAAGTTGGCAATAATGCGGGATGTTTCGCCTTTATAAAACCCGTCTTGACCGTTATCTCTTATGCGCTTTAAAGTAGCGGCTAGCTCGGGCTGTTTAAAAATCTGATTTGCTTTTATATCTGCAAAATAGTGTTTAAAATTTACATTTATATTTTGTTTGTCTAGATGAGCAATGTATTGTGCGACCCCCTGAGCCAATTTGGGCGGCACTTTAAAGCCTTGCTCTGCTAGGGTAACCGCTGGCTGTACTAATGTTTGCCATTTTAAGGTGCCGTGTTTTTGATGCGCCAGCCACATACCGGCTACGCTCCCTGGTACACCACTTGCGTGAATACCATAAATTGACTTGTTTTTAATTACATCGCCCTTGGCATCTAAATACATATCTCTGTGCGCTGCTTGGGGAGCCGTTTCGCGATAGTCTATAAAGTCGCCTTTTCCCTCTTTTTGTATAAGCATAAAGCCTCCCCCGCCAATATTTCCGGCTTCGGGAAGCGTTACCGCTAATACAAATTGCGCAGCAATAGCCGCATCAACAGCATTTCCACCTTGTTCTAAAATAGCTTGTGCTGTATCTGCACTAAACGAGTCAGGCATTGCGACAGCGCTTTTAGTAACTTGCTCCGCCTGCACGCTAAATATACAAAATTGTGCAATCAACACACTCTTAACAATGAGCCGGCTTGGTCGAAAAAATAACCCCATAAAACATCCTTACTTTATTATTTGAATCTCGCTTGGCTCATTTATGCATACCATAGAACGTTAGGTCAATGTTTATACAAGTGATTTTTTGTATGCTATAACGCCTTTGCGTATAAAGCGGCATCCAAATCGCCTTGTTCATCAGTGTGTATATAGTTTTTAACCCAGGTAAATCCCAGCTTTTGCATGACGCTAATTGAAGCTTTATTATCGGCCAGTGCCATTGCAGATAGTGTTTTTATCTCTGGCTGCATTTTTAAGGCGTTACATAATGCACTAGCCGCCTCCGTTGCATAACCCTGTCCCCAACTAGATTGCTTAAGGCGCCACCCTATTTCAATATTTGTAAAATCGGGAGTTTGAGTAAAAAAGTGCATAGGCCTAACAAGCACCCACCCTATAAAAGAGTCCTCTTTTTTAAGGGTGATTTTCCACAGCCCCCAGCCTTTGTTTGCATTTTTATAGGCAAGCATTCTGGGGATCCCTATTTCTTTAATTTGTTTTAATGTCGAAGGCGTTCCTCGGTTTATGTATTTCATTACCGCGGGGTCTTGATCTAGTTCATGCAGCAGCGGCCAATCGTGTTCATTCATTAATTTGAAATTTAAGCGTGTTGTTACAGGTGTGTTCATCTTCGCTGTTCTATTATTAAGTGGAATTAATTATTTGTCTCTAAGGAGAGATAGCACATGAACAAATTAGCAGGTTTAGCTTTATTAGGCACTTTAATTACACTAACGGGCTGTGAAGATGCTCAGGAAGTACAAGAAGATGCAAAAGATAAAAGCGCGCAAATGCAAGAGCAGCTTGGTGACACATGGAACGATGTAAAAGATAAAGCCACAGAGCTTAAAAATGATGAGTCATTAAATGAGTTGCTTGAACAAAGTAAAGCAATGGGCTTAGACATGTACGACGATGGCAAAGAGATTGCCGTTGATGCATGGATAAAAAGCAAAGAAGCCGCGGGTGAATTAACCGAAAAAACAAAGCAAGAAGCGCAAGAAATCGCTGAAGAAATTGAAGAAGCGCGTGAAGAACATGCTGAAAAACAGTAATATTATTGTTATTAATTCATTTAATTAAGTAATTTGCTTTGAGGTAAAAACATCGTTTAGTAAGTAAAAAATTGCTACTTAGGTGTGCTTAACAAGCATTTTTAACGCACTTAGCGTGGGGCTTAGCCCCTTAAAATACTTAATTATTATTGCTGATTGGTATTAAATAGTATTTACAAAAAAAGGCTGCAAATAACATTATTTGCAGCCTTTTTATTTATGCGCTTATTACTATAATTAAATCGCTTCTTCGTCTTCTTCTGCGGTGCGTATACGTACTACACGCTCAACGTCTGTGACAAATATTTTACCATCACCAATTTTTCCTGTTTGCGCTGTTTTTACTATTACTTCTATAGCGCGTTCAACATCTTCATCGGTTAGCACAATATCAAGTTTTACCTTAGGTAAAAAATCCACCATGTACTCAGCGCCACGGTAAAGTTCTGTGTGGCCTTTTTGACGACCAAAACCTTTTACTTCACTTACAGTCATACCCGTAATACCTACATCTGATAGGGCTTCGCGTACGTCGTCTAACTTAAACGGTTTGATGATTGCTTCTATTTTTTTCATGCTCACTACTTATTAAAGCTTTAGTTGCCTCGATTTTAGACAATCATGGAGTTCATAGCAAACAAAGCAATTGAATTCGATGATAAAACAACCAAGCGTGGTATAATTATTTATAAGTCTGAATTATAAATCTTTCTCAACTAGCTATAATAATAACAAATGTAGTAGGTATAAATAATATGAAAAAATTCCAAACCGGTTTAACTTTATTAGAGCTCATGGTGGCAGTAGCCATAGTCGGTATTATCGCCTCAATAGCTCTTTGGGACAGTAGCGATATGCTTGAGGAAAACCGCGCTGAGAATTTCTTGCTTGAACTAAAGCGCAATATTAGCTTTGCTCGCTCACAAGCTGCCAGTACAGATGAAATTGTTGTTTTGTGCCCTACTGGCCAAGGTAAAATTAAAAACAGCAAAGACACTTTCAACTGCAACAAAAAGTGGGACGAGAATAAAATTATTGTTGTATTTATCGATGTAGATAACGATGGGCACTATAACGGCGCTTCCGATACACTGCTTAGAGTCATGGAAGAAATATCAGATAACGACAAGTTAACCTTTACAGGAAATGAGCGTCGTTTGCGTTTTAATACCAGTGGACGAATTACCACAAACCCAGGTGACTTTGTTTTTTGCCCCAATGGTGGCACTGAAAATAATAAAGCGCTTACTTTATCGCAATCAGGTACTGCTTTTTATGCCGGTGACAGCGCACTTAAATGCGGTTAAAAAACACACAATTTAAGTTGTCATATTTTTATCATTTACTACACTGAGCTAATACATTTTTTGACTCAGGGCTTCAGGGATGAGGTTATCTACCCAAACTCAGGCTGGCTATACGCTTTTAGAATTAATGGCATCTATTGCTATTGTGAGTATTGTTAGCCAAATTTCTCTATCGGTTTTTCCTGACTTTTTAGCGAAAAACCGAGCCGACAATCATGTTAATTTGCTGCACAGAAACATTAATTATGGCCGCCTTTACGCCATTGAAAATGGCACTTATGTTACTTTGTGTGCTTTAAAAGATAATCAATGCACTAAAGATGAGTGGGATGGGCAAATGTCGCTATTTATTGATAACGACAAGTCTACGTCATTAGACACCGACGACTTATTAATAAGCACATTTGAAAAAATCCATGATGCAGATTCTATGCAATACCCCCGAAGTGCAATTACCTTTAGGCCCGATGGCTCATTAAATGGTTTTCAAAATGGAACATTTATTTATTGCCCAAATAAAGATAAAGCCAACCTTGAGGGGCTGGCTTTATCTGTCAGTCAAACAGGCCGTATACGAATTAAATCAACCGACAAATGTCAGAGCGACTAGTTAACCCAATTAAGTTAACGTCCCCAGCAATACTCAACATCTGAATTACCTTTACTGCCTTTTGCGCCTTTATAGCCTGTGTCAGTAATTGTAATTTGCGTGCAGTCACCGTCGCCTTTTACAGCACCCGCAATAGGTTTTGCAGTAATTGTAAATGTATTATCGTCATCATCCACATCAATCGACAGCTCAAAATGGCCGTTTTCTGTGGTCTCTTGTATACCTAAGTCTGAGAATGTCTCTGTGTACTCACGATTATCTACAAAGTACTGCTCTTGTTTGTTTGCAGCGTCTAAAAGCGCCGCTGCGGCCTCGGCCCGAGAAGAGCGTTTTACATATTCAGTATAATTAGGCAGTGCTATTGAGGCTAAAATACCTACAATAGCTACGGCTATCATTAACTCTATCAACGTGAATCCGCGTGCTTGTTTATTCATTAATATTCCTTAATCATCAATTTCATCATTTTCTTCACGTTTATAAATATAGGTTTGTTGGGTTTTAAAGCCAAACCCTACACTATCATCGTCATTCACTAATTGTACGGTACCATCTACAACCGTTAAGCCTGGGCCCATTATTTCTACTGGTTTCATTGGGTTTTGTGCATCTTCGCCTTTTATTCCCGGCCCAATTAGGTAAAACTGACTTTCTTCGGTCACTTCAATGGTTGGGTTATCATCACAAAAGCCGTCGCCATTTCCATCGGCACAAGAGGGGCCTTCACCAAAGTACAATTGTGGTGTATCAGGTACATCATAGCTAGTGGTAAACTTTAAGTCGTCATATACCTTGGTGCCATAATGTAAATGGAACGCATACAACGAGCCGCCACCGCCACTTAACGAACATTGGTTCTCTGTAGAGGTTTCTGATGATGGAGTAAAGCTTGTATAGTAAGCGACACCGCCCACCACTGTGGCTGCTGCTAAAGATTTTTCGCCTGTGCCTAATTCATAGCGCCAGCCTTTAAATTTGGCTAAATCGACTTCTAAATCAACAAACTCATCTACATCATCAAGTGCATTACCAAACGGGTCGCTGTTCATTAGCATTAAATCTGCTGGTTTAATCGCTGTAGGGGCGCTAGTGAATGACTGAGTTACTGTATTTTCATCTCTTATCATAAACAGCTGATCGTCTTCATTTGTACCTGTTGGTTTTGAGCGATTTCCGCTGCCTATTACAATAGCGTCATACGGCGTATCTAAACGTGTAATCACTGTTTCACCATTAATCGTTGTTTCACTTACTTTGCTATAAAGTGTACGCGCAACCAACGGCTGGTAAAAAAAGCGGCGGTCTTGGCTTGCTAAACTGCTACCTAGCTCTGCAAGTTTAAAGTGCGTAAAATTACTGGTGCTTGTGCCTGGCATGTCTATACGCCAAATATCGCCCCCGGTATCGGCAGCATAAATTCTGTCAATGTAACCATCGTAATCTGAATCAAGCGTAGAAACATTTGCTGCAATCGAGTGCTTACCTTTAAATCCATTTTCGTTTGGCGTTAAAGCCCATACTTTTTTACCTGTTTCAGCTTCTACTATATAAATACCGCGACCAACAGAGTCTTCACTTCTTACCACGGCATCTTTATTTGTATCGTACCCTGCTCCAAAGACGAGTAATGGCTTATCACCAAATGCTTTTATGTACGCTATTTGGGGTTTTGACCACGTTTGAGCTAGCTCTTTAAAATCGCCAGTCCCCCCTTCTATAGGGTTATCCCATAGTTTTTTAGGCTGATCGGGGTTAGTAATATCAAAGGCGTAATAGTTTTTTCCACCACGGCGCATACCCGCAAATGCCCACACGTCATCACCATCGCTTGCATCAACAATACCATCGTTAATGCCTTCGTCATTTAAGCTTTTATCACTAAAGTAAACACTGATTGGGCCGTCCATCCCGTAGAGTTTACCGGTGTCCTCATTGCGTAAAGGCTGAATAATATCGTAAAGATCAGAAGGAATGAACGCCCAGCTTTCGGTCACTTGGTTATTGGTATCATCGTCTTTAAACATATGTAAAAAGCCGGCATTAGTACCAATCAATATACGTATGTCGTCATTGCCATAGTCGATTGCCACTGGCTTAGAATGTAAAGGGTCGCCAAATATATCACTGCGTTGATCGGTGTTTGAGCCATCGTTGTCTTCATCGTCAACATCTATCCCCATTGCCCATTTTATATCTGAACTAGCTAGGCTAATCGGGTTATTGGTGACTAAATCTAAAATATCGCTCACAATATTAGTAGTAAACTCAACTATATCGCCTTGCTTATCTGTATAGAGGTTGCGCCTGTCTTCAGCTGGAGTCCCCGTGAGTGTAGCTAAATGATAGTTTACACCCCCTTGTGCAACTAAGTTACCATCGGCAGACTGGCCATCTGGCAACCAAAATGTTTTAGCATCGGTGTCGATTAAACCATCAGAATCAAGCGCTGTATTATCTGCAGAGTCAACTATTTCGCTGCCTGATACTTTTAATTTTTTTAAATTCCCACCCCATCGGGTGTTTGTTTCTGGGTAAAACATGGCAAAGTAAATGGCATCACGGCTACGTGTTTGGTCTACGTTGTTACTTGCTACCGAAGGCGAAGAGAAGCTATCGTTTACTTCACGAATACGAGAAATAGCACTATTTAGCGAGTTAGAAAGCTCATCTGGGGTGCTTGCTGGTAAGTTTTCACCGCCACCCAATAAGGCAGCACGTCTTAAAAGTTCTTGCCCGCTTGCACTCATGCCTGAACCAAAACCTATAGTGTATAAGCGGCCTGTTTCGTGGATATCGGCAGTGGCGGGATATAAATCAACGGTAACATCACTTGTACCATGAATAATTTTAGCCATTTGGTGTAAGTAGTTACTGTAATAACTATCGGTATTCCAGTTTAATGGCTCTCCAAAGTACTTTTCGTGTTCATCACTAATATCACTATCGCTGCCGTTATCGTTTGACGGATCTCCATCAGTCATATAAATAATGTTGATTGAATTATCGCAACGAGCCGCTTCAGCTTCACTGTCTGCAAAGGGCGATATATAAGTATACTCGTAATTGTCTCTCACTATATTTTCACATTCATACACCCAACCTCGACGGCGATTCCAAACCCAATCACACTCAACATCTGTCCATTGGCTACCTGTACGTAACTCTACATTTGTATCACGCTCTACAGTTGAAGCGTCTTCACCATATTCAAGTTTCTGCCCAGTAATATATAAATATGCTTCCCAAAGTGTCTCTGTTAGGGGGGTGCCACCATTGGCTGGGAGAGCTGCGATGGAGCTGCGCACTATAGATGAGTCACTACCAACACCATTTACAACATAGCCGCCCTCAGAATCACTTTTAAATCGCATCAAGCCAAAATCAATAGAGTCTTCGTTATCTGCTACCACTTTTGTCATGGCAAATTGTGCTGCCGCAAGGCGACTATCTGCACATAAGTAGTAACCAGTTTGGTTGCTAAAGCCACAACTATTACCATTAGAGGATGAAAACGCCATACTGCCTGATGTATCAAATATGAGTAAAACCCTTGGTTTCTCATCTAAATCTAAATCATGATTTACATAAAGCTCTATATCTTCAGCAACTGCTGAGGCGCTCAGTGCTAAACCAAGTAAAGAGACCAATGGCTTATTAAGATTAAATTTCATTCTAAATCCCCTTACTTATACTGGCCATTTCTTGAGCTACACCTGTTACAATTGTAAGTTCGTGCTTTGCTTTAGAGCCATATTGAATAGTGGTAGAAACTTGCAGCATGTTACACGATATACCGGCAGTAAAATTAAATCGGCGTGGGCATTCTAAATCAAGCGCCCCCTGATTTAGGTTTATCATTTTGCTTTGCATATCGTCGTGCGTGGCTATTACCATCCCTTCATCATCTGCGCCTGCATGAGTTGATACTTCATCTGGCGTTAAAAAAAACTGATTAGCAGCACCTTTGCTTGCCTCATCAGAAATCATTCGCTGTACTTCTCCAATGAGCTCATTTTCAGCGACTTCTCGCTCTTGAGCTGCATTGGTAATTTTTATATCTACACTACTGCTGCTCATTAATGTAACGGCAATTCCCGTTACAGCAATAACCATAATAAGGGCTGTAATAAGCACAACACCTTGTTGTTTATTTGCGTGTTTACTTAGATACGCCATAAATTTGCTCCCACGTTATTTAAACGAATTGTGGTGGTAAATACTGTTCTTCTGTAAGTATCGGTAAAAGTGAGCTCTCGGGAGTCTTCATCTTCACCTAAAATATATGTTTGATTTTTTATTTTAAGACCCGGATCTGGCTGCAATGCTCTAACTAATAAAAAAACCTGCACTGTTAGAATGCTTTTGCGGTTTTCCCAGTCAGAGTGCTGCATGTCCTCAATACTTCGGTACGAATCAACACGGCTATCACTGTCTGTATCTAAACCAAATACAAAGCGCATGTTTTCAACGCCCTCCATAATGGTTTCGGCCTTCATGTTGGCGCCATTTAAGCGTTTACGCATTAATGCTGGTACTGTAAGGCTTTTATTATTTACCGTATAAGTTTGCTCTGCGAGGTAATAAACATGATGGCTATAAGGCCACACCGTGGCATTAACGTTTAAGCCTCCCGCAGCTAAAACGCCTCGGGTAAATTCTGCGCTTTCTTGCTCAGCTATAAAATAGTTTTCATCCGCTTGTGTTTCATTAGTAGCGCCATCTACCGTGAGCTGCTCACCTTGTAAAAACTTGATTTGTAAAATGTCAGTTCCTGCAATTGGCTTACTTATACAGTTAAGCTCACTTGTTGAACTGGCCTCTTTTGCATAAATAGTTCTAAAATTGCTAGAGGATGCTAAATCTGGAAAGCTGCCGTTATTAAGCCCTTCGAAGCAATCACCACCAGGGTTAGCTAACGTTTGTGTGTTTGCTGCAGTAAACGAATCATCATAATAAGTTCCCCAAAAGCCTACCTGCTCTATATCACGCTGCATAATATTAATGGCTAAGCGGCCTGACTCTTGTAACTCGCCTATTGTCATTGTGTCTTTTGTGGTTACTTTCATACCAATATAGGTAAACATCACCCCACCTAAAATAAGCCCACCAATAAATAATGAAATCATCATTTCTATTAGTGTAAAACCTTTTTCTCTCATGTTAGCTCCTTAGGTATATATAGCTATTTAATGCAACCAAACGGCGTTTCTTATCGTCAGTACCGCATTTTAGCGCTTTGGTTTCATCATTGGCATTAAACTCTTGGCGGCCTTGCCAAGACACGATTACTTCAATATTAAACCCACGCCCACCCGTACCTGCTGCAGCCGTAGGGTTTATACATACAGTGGCATCATCGAGAGAGCCGGTGTTTTCGCGTGCACGAATGGCGCGTTTCCATTGCTGTAAATCAAGGGCTGCAACTTGCGCTGCAGTGCATGACCCACTAAAACAAGCCGTAGAGGTAGACGTTGATGTTTTACTGGTAAAAGTTTGCGTATATAAAGCAACTAGCTGTGCGGTATCATTTGCTCTAATGCGCTGAATAATATCATTTCCTAACGCTACCGCGGCTGCGCGCTGCATAGAGTCAAAGCTTGCCTGCTTAGCTTTTGCTTGCAGTGCAACAGCGCCTAATAAGCCAAAGCTTAAAATAATAAACGCAATCAGCACTTCAATTAAGGTAAAGCCTTTTTGAGGTTTTTTGTGAGGTGAATGCATAGTAAAAACCAAATAAATTTTATCTGATTATAAGTTTATGCATTGAAAATGTAGATGCAATATATACTAGGACAAGCGGTTAAATTTGTTGATAAACGGTTAACAGCATCAAACCAATTGAGCTTTGAGGATTAAAGTTACTCTATCTGGAGGCGATTTAACTCCAGCGCAATGCTGCTAATTTAGTGGGCTCAATAGCGGCCTCTGCCTTACTTAAAAAGCCAAGCAACCTACTAAAAATTCAACCTAAAACATAACAGGCTCTAACTTAGCGCATTTTTTACTGTTTTTAGCTCTCGCCTACTTACGCTTAATTGCTCCTTACATCCGGCTAGTTCTACGCTATGTACACCAGGGCTTTGAGTATGCAAGGCAACAAGCTTTTGTTTGTTTATGAGCGTGTTTCTGTGAATACGTAATAATTGCGTTGGGAAGCGTTGCTCAAGTTGTTTTAAGCTTTGTTCAATTAGGGCCTCGCCTTCTTTAAATACCATATTGGTGTATTTTTCTTGGGCATTAAAGTAATACACTTGATCAAGTTCAATACTTTTTATTGTGCCACCAAGCTGATAACTAATTTTTGTAGATTGCTGCTTTTGCATTTGCGCTTTATTTAAACGCCCTACTTGCGCTAACACTTTATTTAATGCTTGTTCAGTAACGGGTTTTACTAAGTATCCTGCGGCACTGAGCTGTAGCGCATCAAGTGCATGCTCGGGGTAAGCCGTTACAAATACTATTGCCGGTGGCACGCTCAGCGTGTTGAGTTGCTGCGCTACCTTTAGACCATTAATACCCGGCATATCTATGTCTAAAAAAACCAAATCGGGATGAACCTGCTTGATAATGGCAAGCCCCTGCGCGCCGTTATCACCTTCGCCTTTAACTAAAATATGCTCGTTGTGCTGCAGTAGCCGCTTTATTCTAGCGCGAGCTAGCGGTTCATCATCAATAATTACAACATTCATTGGGGGTTCTCAAACTGCTTAGGGATCACCACTTTTACTCTAAATACATCCTCTTTTTGTGTGATCGTTAGTTGTGCTTTTTCTTTGTAATATATAAACAATCGTTGGCGAATATTTTCAAGTGCCATGCCGTTATTTGGTCTTTTTAACGCCTCATTATGAGTGATAGGGTTAGAAACAATCAATGTTAAATACCCTGTTGTTACGTGTAGCTCTACACTAATAACGGCCCCTGTTTCACTGGGCTCTACCCCATGACACACCGCATTTTCTATTAACGGCTGAAGGGTTAAGCACGGAATACTAATATCTGGTAAATCAGCAGGCACTTGCCAATTAAGCTTTAAACGACAGCCAAAGCGCCAGGTTTCCAGCGCAACATATTGTTTTGATAAGGTCAGCTCATCTTCGAGAGAAACGCGCTGTCCCGAGCGCATAGCCGCTTGCGACAGCGCCGCAAGCGCAAGTATTGCTTGCTCTGCAGCATCGGCATCATGATGTGTTAGCTCGGCGGCGGTATTAAGGCTATTGTACAAAAAATGAGGGCGAATTCTGGCTTGCAAAGCATCAAGCTCCGCGCGCGCGAGCGCTTTTGTTTGCTGCTCTTTTTCAAAATAAATCAGTAAAAACTGTACAAATAAAGCCGTGATCAAAAAAACAATTAAGCAGTTTCGTAATACAAAATAAAAACTCGTTTCATTATTTGTAATATCTAAAAAATAGCGGGCACACAGCACACTAAATAAAGCGGTACTGACTAAAAAGGAAATAAAAAAAGCAAAAAGTTGGGTGGTTTGCGGCTTTTTTTGTAAAACACCCCGAAAAGAGTATAAAGCAGAAATACTGACCAAAACGGTCATATGAGAAAATAAACTAATTACGCCAAGGCTTTGCCAGCTATCCCCTTCAACAAAAGGAGCAAACGCTAAGATGGTAGCTACAACTTGGGTAACAATAAGCGTGGCAAGTACCCCGCGCTCATTAAAAAGAGCCGAAAAAAGCAATGTTTCACCTTGCGGCACCTTGCTCATAACGGCTCTCCTTGTAATCTAAATAATTAATTTATATAGATTAACGCAGCTCAACAGGAACGGCAAATACGATATTCTCTTCTTCACCTGGGTTTTCAACTACCTGCTTGCCGCCTAGCTCTTTTAAGCGTGCAATAACTTGTTGTACAAGCACTTCTGGCGCAGAAGCCCCCGCAGTTACTCCCACAGCGTTAGTTTCACCAAACCACTGTGCTTCAACATTTGTTGCATCATCGATTAAATAAGCGGTTGTGCCCATTTTATCTGCAAGTTCACGTAAACGGTTAGAGTTAGAGCTGTTTTTTGCCCCCACAACTAATAGCACATCTACCTTGTCTGCTAAATCACGCACAGCATCTTGACGGTTTTGTGTCGCATAGCAAATGTCATCTTTACGCGGGCCATCAATTGCTGGGAATTTTTCGCGCAGCGCATCAATTACATCTGCAGTGTCATCTACCGAAAGCGTTGTTTGGCTACAATAAAATAGGTTATCAGCATTTTTAACGTTAAGTTTGGCAACATCTTCTGCGGTTTCTACAAGGTAAATACCACCGTCGTTATTGTCATACTGCCCCATAGTACCCTCAACTTCTGGGTGACCATGGTGACCAATTAAAATACACTCAATACCTTTACGGCTCGCACGCGTTACTTCCATATGCACTTTAGTAACTAATGGGCATGTTGCGTCAAACACTTTTAAATCGCGGCGTTTAGCTTCTGAGCGTACTGCTTGCGATACACCGTGGGCGCTAAAAATAACAATGCTGTCATCAGGTACTTGGTCTAGCTCTTCAACAAATACGGCACCACGGTTTTTTAAGCCATCTACTACGTAGCGGTTATGAACGACCTCGTGGCGTACGTAAATTGGCTTTTCAAAAATATCTAAAGCGCGCTCTACTATGCTAATTGCACGGTCTACCCCTGCACAAAAGCCTCGCGGGTTCGCTAATAAAATATCCATTAGCCTTGCACCTCAATAATATCTACTTCAAACGTTAAACGTTGACCTGCTAACGGATGATTAAAATCTATAGTAACCGACTCACCTTGTACTTCGCGTACCAGTCCTGGCAGCTCAGTACCATCAGGCTGAGTAAAGGCAATAATTGCGCCGACTTTAGCTGGCGTTTCTGCACCAAATTTACTGCGTTCTACATAGTAAATATTATCTGGATTAGGTTGGCCAAAAGCATCTTCTGGTTCTAACTCAAACGTTTTGCTTTCGCCTGCACTTAAACCTAGTAAGCACTTTTCAAAATTAGCCGTTAAGCTGCCATCACCCATCGTTAACTTGGCTGGTTTATTATGCACCTTGGTTGAGTCTGCGGCAGAGCCATCTTCTAGTTTAATAGAAAAGTGAAAAATAACCTCTGAGTTTTCACCAATTACAGCTTGGCTCATGCTTTATGCTCCTTCGGACTTTCGCCTGTAAAGGCATCAAATAATAATAATGCGGCACCAATACAAATTGCACAGTCGGCAATATTAAATACTGGAAAATGCGAGTTTTTATAAAACACATGTATAAAGTCAATTACATAACCATAAGCAACACGGTCATATAAATTACCAATAGCGCCAGCAAGCACTAACGCATAAGCACTACATAATATTTTATTTGTCGCTGGTAAACGCTTTAACCACCACACTAATAGCGCACTAATAGCAATGGCAATAAAACTTAAAAACCAACGTTGCCAGCCACCCGCTTCACTTAAAAAGCTGTAGGCCGCTCCATAGTTATGTACGTAGGTAATACTAAAAACAGGCAGTAAATTAATCGACTCTTGATAAGCCATGGTATTTACAACAAGTGTTTTAGTGGCAAAGTCTATTACAAGCAGTAATAGACTTAACCAAAGCCACACTAAACCACTTTTTTGGGCTAGTTTGCTCACTGAGTAAAGCTCCTAAGCGAATTGACGCTTTTCACCTTCGCCGTCAACATTGCTTACACAACGACCACAAATTTCAGGGTGTGCAGGCTCTGAGCCTACATCATCGCTGTAATGCCAACAACGCTCACATTTAGTTGCATCTGTGGCTGCTACGCTAATGTACAAACCTTCAATTTCGGTTGTTTGTGTATCACTTGGCTGGCTATCTACTGCAGATACAGTGACCGCAGACGTTAGTAACACAAAACGTAGTTCATCACCTAATGCTGCTAACTTATCAGCCAGTGCTTTTTCGGCGTATAAGTTAACGCTTGCTTGTAACGTTGCGCCAATTACTTCTTCTTTACGGGCTGCTTCTAATACGCGGTTTACTTCGTCACGTACATTTAGAATCGCTTGCCAGTCATCGTTGCTAAATTGGCTGTTTGTCGGTGCGTGTAAACCGTCGTACCATACCGATGTAAATACATAATCGCTACGCTCGCCCGGTAGTGCTTCCCAAATTTCTTGAGCTGTAAAGCTCATAATTGGTGCCATCCAACGAGTCATTGCTTCAGCAATATGATAAAGCGCAGTTTGACAAGAACGACGTGCATGACTGTCGCTTTTTGCTGTGTACTGGCGGTCTTTAATAACATCTAAGTAGAACGAACCAAGCTCACCTGTACAGAAGTTCATTAGCTTTTGCGTTACTAATAGCATTTGGTAGCTATCGTAAGCTGCTAAAATTTCTTCTTGTAATTGGGCTGCACGGCCAACAATCCACTTATCAAGCTCAACCATATCATCAACAGCAACTTGGTCTGTTTTTGGATCAAAACCACTTAAGTTAGCTAACAAGTAACGGCTAGTGTTACGAATACGGCGGTAACGATCTGCAGAGCGTTTAAATATTTCATCCGATACCGTCATTTCGGCGGTGTAATCGGTAGAAGCTACCCATAAACGTAAAATGTCAGCGCCAAGTTTATTCATCACGTTTTGTGGTGAAATAACGTTGCCTAACGATTTTGACATTTTGCGGCCGTTTTCATCTACGGTAAAGCCGTGCGTTAGTACTTGCTTGTAAGGTGCGTGACCGTTAATAGCAACTGAGGTCATCATTGATGACATAAACCAACCACGGTGCTGATCAGAACCTTCTAGGTATAAATCGGCTGGGCCAACTAACTCTTCACGTGCGTCAACAACACACGCATGTGTTACGCCCGAATCAAACCATACATCTAACGTATCTTGTACTTTCATGTATTGCTTGGCATCTTCTTCGCCTAACAAGGTGGCAGGCTCTAGGTCATACCATGCTTGAATGCCTGATTTTTCTACCAGCTCTGCAGCTTGCTCAATAAGCGCTTGCGTATTTGGGTGTAAAGCACCAGTGTCTTTATCAACAAATAAAGCAATTGGCACACCCCAAGTACGTTGGCGTGAAATACACCAATCTGGGCGACCTTCAACCATGTTCGCAATGCGGCTTTCGCCCCACTCTGGCAACCATTGGGTGTTTTTAATTTCGCTTAACGAGTCTTGACGTAAGTTAGCCTGATCCATGCTTACAAACCACTGCGGTGTAGCACGGAAAATAATAGGCGTTTTGTGGCGCCAACAATGCGGGTAGCTATGCGTAAGCGCATGATGATGCATTAAAGCACCGCGCTCTGTTAGTACGTCAATTACACTGGCATTTGCTTTAAATACATGCTGACCAGCAAATAATTCTGTATCAGGCAGGTAAACGCCATTCGCGCCCACAGGGTTTGCTACTTCAAGATTGTAATTTAAGCCTGCCGCGAAATCTTCTTGACCATGGCCTGGCGCGGTATGTACCACACCCGTACCTGAGTCAGTAGTTACGTGGTCTGCTACAATTACCGGTACATCAAAATCGTAAAATGGGTGAGCAACGTGTAAGTTTTCAAGTGCTGCACCTTTAACATAACCTAGTACGTGGAAATGATTAAAGCCATAACGATCCATTGCATCTTTAACAAGCTCTGAGCCTAAAATTAAACGTTGCTGTGAGCCTTCATCATCTACTTGTACTAAGGCGTACTCTAAATCTGCATGCACTGCTACCGCACGGTTAGCGGGTAAGGTCCACGGTGTTGTAGTCCAAATAACAGTACCTACACTGCCTTGGCCTTTATGGCCATCGGCTAAATCAAAGGCATTAACAACCGCGTCTTGATCTGCAAATGTAAAACGTACGTCAATCGCTGGAGATTGCTTATCTTGGTACTCTACTTCGGCCTCTGCTAATGCAGAGCCACAGTCTGTACACCAATGCACAGGCTTTGCACCTTTATGAAGGTGGCCATTTTTAATAATACGACCAAGCACGCGAATAGCGTTTGCTTCAAAGTCATAGTTCATTGTTAAGTAAGGTTTGTCCCAATCGCCAAACACACCTAAACGTTTAAAGTCTACTTTTTGACCTTCAACTTGCTTTTTAGCGTAAGCACGGCATTTTTCACGAAACTCGCTCGCGGTTACTTTAACGCCAGGCTTGCCTACTTTTTTCTCAACCATTAACTCAATTGGCAAACCATGACAGTCCCAACCAGGCACATAAGGTGCATCAAAGTCAGATAAAGTTTTAGACTTAACAATTATGTCTTTTAAAATTTTATTTACTGAGTGGCCTAAATGGATATCGCCGTTTGCATACGGAGGGCCGTCATGCAAAATAAAGGTCTTTTTACCTTTTTTAGCGCTGCGAATTTGACCGTACAGGTCGTCTTCATACCATGCTTTAAGCATTTTTGGTTCACGTTGTGCCAAATTGCCACGCATTGGAAACTGTGTTTCCGGTAAATTCAAAGTATGTTTGTAGTCGCTCATTAATCCTACTTTCCGTATCTATCGGCTACCTAATTTAAACCAAAACACTGTTTTGCGGCGGCAACATCGGTTGCAATTTGTGCCGTTAACTGTGTTAATGTCTCGAATTTTTTCTCATCGCGAAGTTTTTTTATTAACTCCACGTGCATAAACTGTCCATATATATCTTGTGCAAAGTCAAAAAGATGAACTTCTAACAAAGCACGAGTTCCATTAAAAGTGGGCTTGTTACCAATATTGGCTACCCCATAAACGTGTTTCCCGGCAATGTTTGCTTTTACGGCAAACACCCCATTTACAGGGCAAACTTGGCGTTTAAGCGCTATATTTGCAGTTCGAAAACCAAGCTCTCGCCCTCTTTTCCAACCATGTATTACACGCCCTGAAATAGCATAATTATGCCCTAGCATTAACTTAGCATTTTCTAAGTCGCCTGCGGCTAATGCTTCACGTATTAGTGTGCTGCTTACTCTAGCATTTAATTGGCGAAAACTCGCGGTGCTTTTTACATCCATGCCCGCTTGTTTGCCCATACTGAGCAGTAAATTAAAATTCCCTTGGCGCTGTTTACCAAATTTAAAATCATCACCTACTGTGAGTGCTTTAACGCCTAGCTTTTTAATTAAAATATCACTAACAAATTGCTCTGCATGCATATTGGCAAATTGTTGGTTAAAGCTAATACAAATAACCCGCTCAATACCTAAGTTACTTAGTAATCTGAGTTTGTCGCGTAACCGAGTAAGTCGAGCTGGCGCATTGTTTTTAGCAAAAAACTCTTGCGGCTGCGGCTCAAATAACATCACAGTACTGGGTAAGTTATGTGCTTTGGCATCTGTTAACAGCCCTTTTAATACTTCGCCATGGCCTAAATGCACACCGTCAAAATTACCAATAGTCAACACACAACCATAATGCTGCGCTCGAATATTGTGTATACCTCTAATTAACTCCATGCCACCTAATGCCTTTTTCAGCGAGTATTATTAACGACTTTAAAATCGTTCAAAACCACAGGGCTGCCGATTATAATCTTTTTTTTAGTTTGATTCAGTAGTTGCTACACTTTTTATCGTATTTAGTCTTACACCAAGTAAAAACAGCACCGCAAAGTAACTTATTGCAGCAATTACTAGCAATACAATTAACAACATTACTTGCTCAGAAAAATGCCATGTAGCCCAATAATAACGGCTGCTGACGTACCACGTTAAAGCGCCCATTACCAAGCTTGCCACAATGCACTTTACGCTAAAGCGCAGGCTCATTGCAGAAAACTGATACACGTTTTCTTTTTTAAGTTGCCTGTAAAGTAAAAAAGCATTGCAGCTGGCCGACATAGACGTTGCTAAAGCAAGCCCTAAATATCCTATAAACGGGGCTAACATAATATTAAATACCATATTAAGCACCAGCGTAATAATACCAATACGCACAGGTGTTTTGGTATCTTGACGCGAGTAAAAACCCGGCGCTAATACTTTAATAAGCATAAAGCTAACTAACCCTACCGAGTAGGCAACCACCCCTAAGCTTACCGCTTTAACATGATCAACATCAGCGTCTTTAAATGCACCGTGATCAAATAGCACAGTAATGATAAGCGGGCTTATAATCATTAAACCAACCATGGCGGGTATGCCTAAAAAAATCACAAAACGCACACCCCAATCTAACGTATGCTGAAAATCACTGAGCTTTTTACTGCTATGCAATTTAGAAAGTGCGGGTAAAATAACAGTGGCAATACCAATACCAAATAAACCAAGTGGAAACTCAATTAACCTATCTGAGTAATAAAGCCATGCGATAGAGCCCGTCATTAATAGCGAGGCAATCATGGTGTCGAGCAGGAGGTTAATTTGGCTTATTGAAACACCAAATAATGCCGGTAGCATAAGCTTACGCACTTTTTTAACGTTCTCGTCTTGCCACGCCCAGCGAGGACGTGCCAGCATTTTTGCTCGGTATAAAAATGGTAACTGAAACAACAATTGCACCACCCCGCCCACAAATACACCAATAGCTAACGCATACGCCCCCACGCTAAATTTGTCGTGCAATAAAATGGCGCAGGTAATAATTGAAACATTAAGTAATACGGGCGTAAAAGCAGCCACTGCAAAACGGTTATACACATTCATTACCGCACCGCTAAGTGCTACTAGACTAACAAATAACAAATACGGAAAGGTTAACTTTAATAAGGAGCTTGCCAGCACGAATTTTTCTGCATTAGAGCCACCTTGCCACCAATCAATAAACCAGCCAGTACCAAATAACGCGGCAATAACAGGTGAGGCAATAACGCCAAAAATAGTCACGCAAAGCAAAATTGTGCCCAGCGTACCGGCAGCCTGTGCTACAAATAACTTAACTTTATCATCGCCATGGTGTTCTTTAATTTCGCTAAGTACAGGCACAAATGCCTGAGCAAAGGCCCCCTCTGCAAATAGACGGCGTAAAAAATTGGGAATACGGTTAGCAAACAAAAAAACATCAGCAGCTGCACTAGCACCTAATAAGTTTGCAACGACAGCGTCTCGTACTAACCCTAAAATACGCGATATCATTGTCATACAACTTACAATCATACCGGAGCGAAATAATCCTTTTGACACCTTAAACCTACTTAAAAACCTTTAGTTAGCGCAATTATGCCACAGTCTTTTTTATAAATCGCTTTAAAGCACTAGGCTGGGCGTCTGTGCTTTGTTACAATAGCGATATTAACTGCTAAAGCGGCAAATTGATGTTCGTTATAAGGAGCAGTTTTTCTTGAGTTGTTAAATTTAAATTGACATTCATGATAAAAACAGGCATATTCCACGGCCTTTAATTTAAGCTTTATTTAAGATTGTTAGGAGCAAACCTTGGCTAACATCAAGTCTGCAAAAAAACGCGCTATCACTAGCGAAAAAAACCGTCAGCACAACGCAAGCCGTCGTTCAATGATGCGTACTTACTTCAAAAAAGTAACCGCTGCTATTGAAGCTGGCGATAAAGAAGCTGCACAGCAAGCTTTCTCTGTTGCTACACCTATCCTAGACCGTTACGCAACTAAGGGTCTAATTCATAAAAACAAAGCAGCTCGTCATAAGAGCCGTTTAGCAGCTAAAATTAAAGCGCTATAATTTGTTTTATGATTAAAAAACCGGCCTAGGCCGGTTTTTTTATATCTAAAATTTGGTATTTAGCAATCCGCTAAACTTTAAGCTAATTTAACGCATTACTATTAAAGCTGGTTAAACGTTTTCCAAATCGGGATAAAACTTTTTCAACATGGCCGCAATTTTTTTAGGCGTAAATGGCTTAACCACAAATCCTTTAGCACCTTTATCAATGGCTTCTTTAACATTTTCTACTGCTGAATGGGCCGACACCATCACCACATTAGTTTCAGGGTTAATATCATTAATTTGCGCGATTAACTCTTTACCATCGCCGTCAGGCAGTTCAATATCTAAAAAAATCATATTGTAATTAGCTGCTTGGCATTCGCTAATGCATTGTTTAGCCGTTGAAGCCTCTTTAACGTTTTCTATTCCTAAGTGCATGAGCGTTTGGCTCAAAAAACTACGCACTGTGCTAACATCATCTACTATTAAAATTGATAGCTGCGTATCCATGTATCTTCCTCGTAGGCTAAAAGCATTGTATAAGTTATTATATAACTAGATATTTAATCATTTTATTATAGAGACCTACGCTCAAAAGGCCAGATTTGCTTTATGTCAAACAACACAAAAAAACAATCATTGCTTGGTAAAACACCACAAAAAAGAAAAACCCCTGTAAAAAAGCCCCGCAATAGGCCGCAAACAGCACCGCAATCTTCAGCTAATCCAACATCAACCCCAGCAGAGCAGCCTGTAAAGTCTAAAAAAGGGTTACTTATTACGCTGGCTATCATTTTTGCCGTAGCCATTATTTTTCCAAAACCAACTTTGCTCACCTATAAAAAATTAGGGTTAGTGAGCGAAAGTATTTATTGGCCAGGGGTCTTTGGATATGGCCGTAAATTACTTGACTCAAACTTACACCCGCAGCTAGACGAGAAGCGCAATGCCCTTTATTTATGCGCAGATATGAAGGCGCCGCAAAGCTGTCAAAAGTACCAACTAATAAAAAATAATGGCTTTTTTGCAGCACTAGCTAGCTATATTTAGCATTAAAAAAACTAATCTGAAAATTTAAAATTACTTGGTTGAAAGGTGTGCAAAAGATCAACATAATGGCGCTCCTTTTTTCAACAACTGAACTATTGAAACGACCATGCTAAACGAGCTAGATTGGCTTTTAAACACTGTATTACTTGCACTAGGTTTAGGTGCATTCTTTATTAACCACATAACAATACTGCGTGTTGCAGCAATTAGTGCATGTGGTCTGTTATTTTTGTCTTTTAGCTTGGATTTAATGTCGTCGAGTGTTATTTCGAATATGAGTTTAGTGTTGATCAATACATTTTACTTGTTCAAAGTGTATACGTTTGGACAATTTAATGTAACGCAGAGTTAACATTTCCCCTTAGAATATTTTATAGCCCAGCCTTGCTGGGCTTTTTTATTTGAAAAAATTAAAAGGCTTGGGGAACAGATTGAACTAAGATAAAATTTATCTCGTATTAATCCTCATTTAGGTCTTACTATGTCTTTATCTGATTTCGATTTATTTTTATCTTCTATGGAAGATGTAAAACCTATAAACCACGATACTGTAACTCCCCTTGCAAGTAATCCCAGTGCCACCCTTGCCCAACAAGAAAAACGTAAAGCTGCCGAGCTTAGCCTAGCGAATGACGAAAATTACTTACAATCTGAGCATGTAGAGCTTTTAGACCCGCATGCATTACTCAGTTTTAAAAAAGATGGCGTACAAAGCGCAGTATTTAAAAACTTACGCTTAGCTAAATACCAAGTTGATGCCACATTAGATTTGCATGGCCAATTACTTAAAAACGCACGCACAACATTATTTAACTTTATTACTGATTGCCACCAGCGAAACATTCGCGTTGTATTAGTACGCCATGGCATTGGTATAAAAAATAAAGCTAAGCCCGGTATACTAAAGAGCTATGTTAATAAGTGGCTACAGGCTCTACCCGCGGTATTAGCGTATCATACCGCTTTAAAGCACCATGGTGGCAGTGGCGCAACGTATGTGTTGCTTAAAAAAAGTGATGAGAAAAAGCATGAAAACCGAGAGATCCATGCTAAACGGTACTAATTAACTTATTTAACTAAATACCAGTAACGAAGCGCACTTTAGTAATTAAATGACCTAATGAAAGGTGGGTACTCTTTAATGATCTGGCTTTATTAGGCCAAAAACAAATTAACAGAGCCCACTTTTTATAATTTGCCTGCAAATGCACTTATTCACTTTGTGAAGTTTGTGAACTTTTGCTTTGTGGCACTTGATCGGCACTTGCTTGGTTAAACCAAGCAGACACGCCTAGCACTATAATAGAAACCACTACTAAACTTAGTTTTACTCCGCCTTGACTTGATTTCATACGTTACTCTTATTATTTTTATTTTAGTGACTAAACTTCACAATAATTAAAATTACAAATGTTAACAAGCTGTTTGTTAAACTGTTTTGCTATCTATTAATAACCTTTTGTTCTATTAACCCGATTATTTAATGTAAGGCTACTTTTTAGGCGATTAATATTTTCTGCAATTTGCGCTGTTACGCTATTTAAATCAGATAACGCGGCGCAGTGTGGTGTAATCGTTATTTTAGCATTATGCCAAAATGGGTGGTCGTGCGGTAGCGGCTCTTGAGTAAATACATCGAGCGTGGCAGCCCTTAACATTTCACTGTTAAGTGCGTTTATTAAATCTTGCTCTACTAGGTGCTCACCTCTGGCAACGTTAATTACACAGGCATGAGCCGGTAACTTAGCTAATAAATCGGCATTAATAATACCCTTAGTATCTTTTGTTAGCGGCAGTAGGCATACCAAGTAGTCAATTGTAGGCAGCATTTCATTAAGGCCTTGCTGCTGAGAATATAGATGCACCTGCTCATCGCTTTTATCAGTTTTTGACCAAGCGCTTACTGTAAAGCCATTCAGGGTTAGTTTTTTGGCGCACGCTTTACCTAGCTCACCAAAGCCTAAAATACCCACGTGATTATATTTATATGCGCGCTTAGGTTTATAATTGCATTGTGATTGCTTAACAAAATACTCTTTTAAACGCAGCTTGTGCGCAAGTACATGGCCTAGCACGTACTCTGCCATATCTTGAGCAAGCTCAGTATCAACAATGCGAACCACGTCTACCTCTTTTGGCAATAAAGACATATTAATACTATCTACACCCGCCCCAAACGATGACACCGCTTTTAAATTTGGTAATTGCTGCCACAAATCATCTGGTGCATTCCAGGCTAATACAAACTCTACATTGTTGAGCTTTTGACACTCTGGCCATTGGATTATTTCTTCATTGGGTAATAGCTCTTTTAGCTTTGCAATTAGCTTTGTATTATCTCGCCCGGTAATGGCTACTAATACCGACATAGAAGCTCCTAATTTTATTGAATAAATTTTATCTACACTAATAAACAACTAAGCAGCTCGTTATGTGCTCTTTAAAAAGTCACACAACTGCAAAGTAAATGTCACACCCTTTTTTTACTCTAAACAGGATGGCGAATAGGCCAAATTGTAAATGAGGTTAATATGATAAGCGTTGATAAAGTAATAGCAGCAAACTTACCACAATTAGAGAACTCCCCTAAAGTAAAAGGTTTAGTTAAAAAGGGGCTTGGCTACTTATTACATGAACAAGAATTTGTCGCCTTTGGCGATGCTTACCCCCATTTACAAGGGCTAGAGTTTGTTGAACAAGTGCTTGATGAGCTTGACTTTGATACCCGCTACAAACCAAAACAAATTGAAAACATACCCAGCGAAGGTAAGTTAGTTATTGTGGCTAACCACCCCATTGGCTCGCTCGACGCACTTGCGCTGATAAAAGTACTTTCCAGCGTTAGGCAAGATTTAAAAGTGGTTGCCAATCGCATGCTAATGTCGGTCACCCCTATGCATTCATTGCTGTTGCCAGTAGATAATTTATCGGGAACCAGTAAAAAACAAGAATTAAGTAATATACAAAAACACTTAAAAGATGAAGGTGCGTTACTTATTTTTCCTGCGGGAGAGGTCTCGCGTTTAAGCCCTACTGGTATTAAAGATTGCAAGTGGAACAGTGGCTTTTTACGCATGGCTAAAAAAGCAAACAGCCCTATTTTACCTATTTATATAAAAGCTAAAAACAGCCCGCTTTTTTATGGCACCTCAATGATTTACAAACCACTTGCGAGCTTATTATTAGTAAAAGAAATGTTTAAGCAGCGACAAAAGTCATTAGAGTTTGAAATTGGTGCTTCCATTCCGCCTGAGTCATATTTAATCGAAAACTTAAAAGATAAAGAAATCGTTAATCTCATTCGCAAGCAACTTTATCGCCTTACCACTAAAAAACCCCTTCCCCTTAAAACCCAAACCCCTATTGCAATACCCGAGTGCCGCAAAGAGCTAAAAAAAGCCATAGAGAGTTGTCAGTTATTAGGCAAAACACAAGATGGCATGCATATTCATTTATATCAGTACACTGGCAGCTCACCAGTGTTTAGAGAGCTTGGACGACTGAGAGAAATTGCCTTTAGAGCGGTAGGTGAAGGCAGCGGAAAACGCCGCGACATCGACAAATATGATATGGATTATCAACACTTAGTGCTATGGGATCCTACGCAGCTAGAATTAGTGGGTGCATATCGCCTTGCTTGTGCAAAGGAAATAATAGAGAAACATGGCCGAGAAGGCTTATACACCGATAGTTTGTTTAGTTACACACAAGCAATGAAACCGTATTTAGAGCAAGGTATAGAACTTGGCCGCAGCTTTGTGCAACCTAAATATTGGGGGCGTAAAAGCTTAGACTACTTATGGTACGGTATTGGCGCATTTATTAAAAACTACCCGCAATATCGTTACTTATTTGGCGCGGTGAGCGTTTCTAACGCCTTGCCTGAACAAGCAAAAGCCATGCTCGTGCATTACTATCAACATTATTATAAATCAGAGCAACACCTCGCCACCCCCAATAACGAGTTTAAATTAAGCGAGCAACAACTCACTCAGTGTAAAACTGTTTTTAGTGGCAACGATGTAAAAGAAGACTTTGTAGAATTAAAACATGTACTGGCCAATATGGGGGCACAAGTTCCTACGCTATTTAAGCAATATACTGAGCTGTGCAAGCCTGGCGGCGTAAAGTTTTTAAGCTTTAGTATCGACCCCGACTTTAACAACTGTATTGATGGGTTAGTGCTGGTAGATTTACAAAACGTAAAAGAAAATAAAGCCAAGCGCTATTTAGGTTAGGGCGTGTTGAACTTTACGGATTGAAATTTGTTCAATCTAGGGGCGATTTAATCGCGGCGCGAGGTTTGTAACCTAGTGGGCTCGATAACTGCTCCTGCGTTATTCTAATGACTTACATCCCTGTAAGAATAAGTAAAAACCGAGCAACAAAGAGTTTATCGCCCCTAGGCAGAACCCGAAGGGCAGCGCATGTTTGGCATTTATGCTGCGTTATCGCCTATTTATGGGGAATAACCACACTTCATAGGCTCTGCCTTGCCTAAAAACCAAACATACTGCTGCAAACTCAATCATTAAAGATCAACACGCCCTACTCAAACAAACAGCGAGGTGATTCTCGCTGTTTATTTTTATTGTGCGATTACTATTTATGGCTAAAAATTCGCGCTAATAAGTCTGTGTAAATGGCCTCAATTTTAAGTAAATCATCAACCGGAACATGCTCGTTTACCTGATGAATGGTACTATTTTTAACGCCGCACTCAATAACTTGGGTATGCTGGTCTGCAAAAAATCGCCCATCCGAAGTACCGCCACTGGTACTTAACATGGGGTAACTCCCTGTTTGCGCATAAATGGTGTGTTCTAACTGCTGCAATAAACTCCACCCGTTTGTTGGTGTCGTATAATAGGGCTCACACGCTCGCTCCCATTCAACCTCCAGGTGCTGAGCGTATTCACTCAGCGCCGCTGATATAAAGTGCTTTATTGCATTGCTTGTATAACCATGGCTATATCGCACGTTAAAGGTAATTTCGCATTGGCTAGGCACTAAATTATCAACAACATTATTTATATTAATGCCGGTCACTTGCAAGGTGGTTTTAGAGCTTGGCTCATCGTCAGGCCATGTTAAATTACTTAAACAATTTACAATATTACCTGCGATATGCGCAGCATTTATAGTGTTCTGTGGGTAGGCAACATGTCCGGCCTTGCCGTGAACTTTTATACGAGAAGAAATAGCGCCTCGGCGACCATTTTTAATTGTATCGCCTACGTGTGTAGAGCTTGTCGGCTCACCAACAATACAGCCATCAAGCTGTATATTATTTTTTGCTAAACGCGCGGCTATTACCTCTGAGCCAAATACGGCCTCTCCTTCCTCATCGGAGGTAATAAGCCAGTAAAAACGCCCTTTTTTACTTTTAGTCTCTTTTAATAGTGCCTTAGTAGCACCAAGCATAGCCGCCACGCCGCCTTTCATATCGGCAGCGCCGCGACCATACACGGCACTATTAATAATATTGCCGGCAAAAGGCGGGCTTAGCCAATTGCCCGACTCTGCGGGCACAACATCAATATGCCCAGAAAACGCAACACATGGCCCTTCTTGCTCAAAACTAACGTAGGCAATTAAATTAGTAACGCCTTCACAAATAAACTGCTCACAGTTAAAACCAAGCGCAGTTAACTCATTGCTAAGCCAATCTATGGCACCGCCTTGGTTAGGCGTTACAGACTCAAACCTAATAAGCGTTTGCGTATTTTTTACCACCGCGCTTAAAGGCTTACTTACACTGTTTTGCGATACTTTTGCAACAGACATAACAACACACTCAATAACCATAAGAGAGATTATTAAAGCGCGAGAATATGACCAAATAATGGCAAAGTTAATACAGTGCGATGACCGTTAAATACATTGCTGTGTCAATTAATTAAAATACTTTTTGCACTGACTTTAATCTAAATCAAGAAAAGGGTTCACATGCTTCAAACATTTTTGAAACTTTGATCTAGAACAGGTTTTCAACGCTCGGAGATTGTAATAATAGCGTCAATCAAAAAGTAGTTATTGGAGCTCAACATGAAAACCCAAATCAGCATTGCATTACTTACCTCTTTACTTGCTATTACCCCTGCAGCGCACGCTAACCTTAGCGTTAATGTTGGCGCTATTAATGTAAATCCAGATAACAGCAGTTCGGCAATTAACGAAGCGCCAACACTGGGCCTCAAAGGCGACTCTGACACGCAGCTAGGTATTACAATCGATTATGCATTTAACGATAAGTGGGTGGTAGAGCTTATTGCCGCTACGCCGTTTTCGCACGATGTAAATGGCGCGGGTGGGTTAGCTGGCAATAAAATTGCCGACATCAAACAGCTTCCGCCATCATTAGTTGCGCAATACCACTTTTTAGATACAAGTTACGCGCTACGCCCATTTATTGGTGTAGGGTTAAATTACACCACCTTTTTTGACGAGCAGCCTTCTCAAGCGCTAAAAGCAACCCTAGGCACTGATGATGTTGAAGTAAAACTCGATGATTCGTTTGGCTTTATTGCACAAGTAGGCGCTAACTATAAAATCGATCAACATTGGGGGCTACATGCCATGGTATCAATGATTGATATAGATACCGATGCCACAGTGTATGCAAACGGTGCAAAAGCCCTTACATCAACCGTTGAGCTTGACCCTGTCGTTGCCATGTTTGGTGTTAGGTACAGCTTTTAATTAAATTTGCAGCACCTATGTTCTATGTGTTTAAGGCCGAAAGGCCTTATTTTATAAAAATTATTTAGGAAGGTTATTCACCTTTTTTTGCTCAAGCATTTCTTTCCAGTGCATAATTTCGCTTGGTAAAATAGGCGCTACACCATCAAACTCGGCTACTTCAAGCATTTCTTCAATACTCACAATGCCTTTTTTGTTTTTAAACACACCGCGCACATACGCTATTGCATGCAGGCCACGTGCAGAATGAAACTTTTGTTCAATGTAAAAATATTTATGATCCCACCCCACCAGCTTGGTACTAATGGTATAACGCTGCATAGGTTTAATATCGCGAATATAAGTTATGGCTGTAGCATTAACAATAGGAAACCAACGGCGCTTCATTACTTGTTTTAATAGACCAATTCGCTCAATCATCCAAGTGCGCGACAAGTCCATCATAGCCAAATAACGCGAGTTTGTTAGATGCAGGTTGATATCGCAGTCTGTTGGCAGTGCTTTGTAATCAATATCAACAGTATCAAGTAACTGTTGGTAGTCGCGGTTGCGCTTAATTTTAAAAAATAATAAAAGAAGTCTAATATATAAGTTCACGAGAAGGTCTTACCAGTATAAAGTTAACTCAGTGTAACATAGCCACTTGTTAAGGCGAATGTTCTGTTTTAATCTCAAATTATAAATATAAAAAAGTCATAGTATGAAATATAAATTAGCGACACTTTTCACAACCAGTTTATTATGCATTAGCACCAGCGCACTGGCCGATTTTACAATTAAAGGCCCAGGTACGGTAACTTACCCAACAGGTATAGAAAAAACCTTTAATTTTGGCTTTGCATGGCAGCAGCAGCTTGGTAAATTTTCGATAGGTAGCAAAAGCTACGATATGTCGCAATTACCTAACTCATACTCGGTAGCAATCACTTTAGCTAAAGACGATAGCCAAGTGTGGGTACAAGAGTTTAATAATGGCTTTATTGAAGCGTTTGATTGGCAAATAGGTAAACATACTGTCAGTTTAAAAAAGCAGCAATTTAAAGACCCCGTAAAAGGCAATTACGTGATTGAGCTGAATGGCCGCAGTTACTTTTTTACTCGTAATAACGCAAGCATAGTGATTAATTTTGATGAAAATGGCATAGAAACTATCGCCATTGATGGGGTTACTAAAAACATGGGCACTAAGAGCTAGTGCCCAGTAAAGCGGCTATTAAACTTTAACAGTTTTGCGATTAATACCGTAATCTCGTAGTTTATTTGCCACTGCAGTGTGGCTAAGCCCTAAACGCTTAGCTAATTGTCTTGAGCTTGGGTAAGCCGGATACAATTTGCGTAGCAAGGTTGCTTCAAAACGTTTTACAGCTTGATCTAACGACCCTTCAAAATCTGACTCTAAGTAGCCTAAATCGTGGGTAAAGGTGGGCAATTGCAAATGCTCTACACGTAGCTCGCTATCATCAAGTAACGACACCGCCCGATAAATTGCATTTTCTAGCTGGCGCACATTACCTGGCCACGGGTACTCTTGTAAAAAGCGTAAGCACTCTTGTGATAAAAGCGGAATTGCGTGGCCGTTTTGCTGTGCGTACTTTTGAATAAAGTGCTCGGCTAATGGGCCCACATCAGCTTTACGGTCTCTCAGTGGTGCAATCTCTAATGTGAGTACATTAATTCGATAGTATAAGTCTTCTCTAAATACGCCCTCTTGCACCATCGCGGGTAAATCTTTTTGTGTGGCTGCAATAATACGCACGTTTACTTTTACTTCGTTTTCGTCGCCCACTTTTCTAAATGTGCCGTCTTGTAAAAAGCGCAGCAGCTTTGTTTGTAGCTGTGTAGACATTTCGCCAACTTCATCTAAAAACACAGTACCGCCATCTGCTTGCTCTAGTACTCCGCGTTTAGGTGCGGTGTTTTCTTCATATCCGGCGTAACCAAATAACTCAGATTCAGCCACATCATCGGGCAAAGATGCGCACGAAAGTGCAATAAACGGCTTAACCGAACGATTAGAGGCATAGTGGCACGCACGAGCAAGGAGCTCTTTACCTGTGCCAGTTTCTCCGGTTATTAAAATGGGGGCTTCTAGCTGCGACATTTTTCGTGCTTCGCGCACTACCCGGCGCATAGCAGTACTAAAGTTGTGAATAGTTGCAAAGCTTTCTTGCCCGTAACGTCTAAAGGCACTGACCTGCTGACCAAGGCGGCTTTGCGATTTTATATTTATAACCGCACCAGCTAACACGTCACCTTCACCACCTTGCGGGACGGCAATCGGTAAAATATCGGCAATAAAGTCTTCACCGGCAACATCTACCCGGGTTGTTTGTCCAAGTACTTCTTTGCCTTCTAACCAACGCGTAAAGTTAAACCCTTTTAGTAGGTTATTAATATTGGCCCCTACCACTTCTTTTTCGCTCAACTGTAGGTCTTTACAGGCAGCGTCGTTACACAAACGTACCCACCCTTTTGCGTCAATCGAGATAACGCCATCGGGAAGTGCACGCAGCAGTGTATTTAATTCGTTATGCTCTCGCTCAGAGGGTAAAAAGGCGGTTGTGCGAACATCATGTACGCCATCAATCAAACGAATAGAAGGCATAATTTTTTGAAATTGCTCAAATTCAATTTCAGGAAAGCTTACATACATACGGCAATTTACCGAATCAACCTCAATCCCTTTTAAGTCAACATCGTAGTTTACTAAAATATTTAGGATCTCTTGGGCAATACCTACACGGTCGGCACAATGAATATCTAGACGCATACATCCTCGAATAAGGAAAAACTATATTAGCCGAATAATACGCTAACTCCGTTATTCAATACAGTAAATTGTAAACAAATTTGGACAAGCCATCGTCTTTATCACTGTAAACTCACGCCTATAAACATCAAACTGTAATAACGTGCAGCTTAAAACTAAAAAACGCAGCGTGTAAGCTGCGTTTTAAAAGGGGTCGTGCAAATATGCTATTAATTTTGCGGGTATGGGGTCCAGTCTCCGCCATCTAATTGAATATAAGGGCGCTTATTAACATACATCATTATTGTGTCAGCGTTTTCGGCTACTTTAGGTGCACGAGGCAGCGTATCAACTAAGTCGGCAATATTGCCATTACCTGCAAAAAAGTTTGTGCTAAGCACGCCACTAATTAGCTCCGATAAACCAAAGTAACTTGTTGATTCGCTTACAAGCGTTTGTGAATAGCTTTGTACATTTTTACCAATAAACTTAATCGCCACCGGAACAGATACAATACTTGGGCTTGGTATCTCACGAAGCCCAGCAAACTGCACTTTATCGCCTTTTAATGCTGCGCCGTGTTCAGGTACTATCATCAGCATGACATTACGACCACGTTTTTCTAGGTTTTTAATAAACCCGTTAATATCGTTAAATAAGTTTTTATGTCTAATTGGGTAACTTTCAAGGCTACTCATGCGGGCTTGATTCGCTAGTTGATTGCCATCATGCAAACTGGTGGTGTTGTAATACATAGCACATGGCGCGCAGTCTTCACCTTTATCATTTAACCATGAGTTTAGTACTGCCCCGTCTGAGTAAATAGGTTTGTTGTCAAACCCGTATTGAGCTACAGGTAAGTTAGTTATATCGTAAGGCTGCTCATCTATTTTACCAAACTTTTTCACCAAACCTTTAAACTCATCAAAGTGGCCGTCGTGGTTCATAACCACATTGCTTTTGTAACCTAAGTTTTCTAAATTTTTAAACAAATGACACTGCTCTGGTGCATTTTCAAATAAGGCAGTTTGGCTTGTTTGACCACAACTTGCTCGTAGAAGGCGAATTGCAGCAGGCCCAGAGTAAGAAGTAGCCGAATTAAAATCAGAAAACACCACATCAAAATCGCTATATAAATCATCAAGGCTTACGCCAATAGCCTCTAGATCAGCCACGGCCATCGAGCAAATATTTAGTACTATGACATCAAATAACTCGCCATTATATTGCTGAGGGAACTGGCTTGCTAGCAAACTTTGTTGCTGATAAAACTCTTTTAATTGCTGATCAGGCGATTTTGCTTCTTGTGTTACCACCTGTGCTTGTGCACGAGGCGCTGCTGTTTGAACATTATTAGCCGCCACTGGCTGTGTAATTAAATTATCCTCGTTGTTTGTCCCCTGCCAGGCTACAAACATAAGCCCAACTATTGTTACGGTGGTAAAGCGTATCCACTGTGAGCAATACCAAAAGCACACAGTAATAACAAACAGTGCCAATAACATATCAACATTAATGACACGCGCCATGAGCTCTAAAAAGTAGCCAAAGCTAAAGTCTTGCACGTTACCAGCTTGGCGTGTTAAACGGTCTATAGGGGGCAACCACGAATCTTTATAAAGTAAAACAATGGCCATTACTGCGCCTAACCAATGTTTGGCTTTATTTAGTAAAGGGTGCGTGTAAGAAATAGCAAAAAAAGCAGCCAGCGCAGCATTTGCTAATAAGCCAAAGTCGATTGCACCATAATAAAAAAGTGCAAACTTAACTAAAAAATAGAGGTTCCACACCCCTAAGCCTGATAATTTCACTATTTACCCTTCTTTATTCTATTTGGTTTGTAAGGTTCGAGTACTTCATGTTTAAACGTAAGCTGAGCATAGTATTTTTTTATTTTTTTCAGTATCAACGACCCCGACATACATAAAAATACGCCAACTAGCATCGCTAAAATTGCTGTAATCAATAATTGATTGATACTCATACGTTACTCTTTATGGCCATTTTGAACGGCACAGCATCTGCGCGCTCGTTTTTAGTAAACTCTGGTGTTTCTAAATCAGCTGCAACACTTGCATCTATTTTTTGCGAAAATTTATAGCTTTCATTCTCTTTTAATTGGGCAGAGTAATCGGTTATATCTTGGCCCGCATAATAACGCCTAAGCTGTTTACATTCTTGCTGAATATAAAAATGATCGGAAATAATATTTTGCTGCGCAAAAAAATCGTTTGTTTCTAATTTAAACAAGTGCTTTATCGCATTGTTAACATCATTTTCGCGACACGCATGTAAATACAAATACACGGTGTTTTCTACCAAACTGAATACGTCACCTTCTCGCTTTATATGAAATAAATGCAAAGGGTGGATTGGGTCAATCCGAGGCAAAAGCTCTAATTTAACCAAAACCCCGCTTACCCCTAAATTTACAGCTGAATCGCTGTGAACTTCTACCTGTTTGGTAAATTCTATAAAAGGCAGGTAACCTTTAGAAAAGGTATTTTCGGTAAATTGAAGTACATGTTCAATAGAAGGCGGTAACGGTCTTGAAAATTGAAACCCTTGAATTGACTGCACCTGTGAGAGCAACCTAGAAGGCTCTGAAAAACTATACAAAATTAGATTAACACCTAAGGTCAAAAATAAGCATTCATCTTGATGGCGGATCACCCCATCAACGTTCTGAATCACTAATTTAAGCCAGCGACCACAGTTTTTTCTCAGCTCAAAACATTGCTTGGCAAGCAGGGCTAAATCGGTATAGCGCGAAACTGCAAATACCAATGTTGCCGCCTCTAATTTAGGGCCTTTAGAAAAAAGCGCATTGTTGTCTTTTATTATTTTATATTTTGCAGGAAGCTTGGTCCCTTCAGGAATAGCTCCTTGTACAATCCACACGTCGTCTTCATCTGCAAATACACCCGATGTTGAGGTTTGTTGTTCCGTAATACTATTTTGCTGCACTTTAAAACAGCCATTTTCAATCATTAATGGATACTGTACAGAGGCGATGATACCTGTACTGTGATGCCAATAATCGTACTCTAGTACGCGCACTGTGGAATCATTCTCAACATATACTAACCCGTCGAGTTCCGAATTTAACCGCCTTAATAAAAAGCGATAGTTAGTCACCTCAGGGCCTGAAACTAAAAATAAGACAGTTGCTCCTGATTGTGTACTAAATTTTTTATAGGCCTGAACACTTTGCATCAGTTGCTTTTGATCCAATGAAGCTAAATCAGTCGTACTAAAGTGAACAATGACTAATGCGTTATTTAGCTGTTTATAAGCATTTAGCTCTTTTAGGGTGTTGTTAATTATTTGTTGCTTTGGCCAGTCGCGCGTATCTGCCGAAAACCTAAACGGATGCACTTTGTGTTGGTCAAATGCATGATTTAATGCATCGCTAAAAGGACCTTCAAAAAATGTTTCTATTTGAGAAGAAACAATATAAATATCAGAGACTGAGGGGTTATTAATTGCATGTAATGCCAGTTCAGTAGCAAAATTGTCTAAAGGGGCTAAAATTGCATATAACGATGCAGGTTTTAGCTCTGCAGCAGAGGGCTGCAAGCCTGAAATGTTAAAGTTTTGCACTGAATTTAGCCTATAAAAAATACTTTTTTACTAGTTTTACCCGCTATTCTATATATAATAGACAAATATTGTCCACTTTAAATAAAAATAATAAACTTTAGCACAAAGGCAACAATGCGTAATTTAACGACAAAAAGCTCTGAAACCTTAACATCAAATGACATTGAGAACCTTGCACGACGTTTTGGCGGCAAAAGTGAAGATTACGTTGAAATTGTTAATAAACAAAAAAATAAACAAACAATAAAAAAATATGCATTACTGAACGAAATACACCGTGCAGTAAATGCGTAAGTAGTAATTGAAACGACAGGTAAACAATCCTTTGCAAAGAATTTTTCTAAAAGGCATTAAAGGCGGCACTGGCGCTACTTCTATGGTTGCCAACTTAGCCTGCGTATTAAAAAAGTCGGGCTCTGACGTTATCACTATAGATTTAGACTCTAAAAGCGATTTGGGCCTGCACTTTGGCCTGCCTTGGCAGTACAACCAAGGCTGGAGTAACGAGCAGGACTTTGAACAAGCCCTTGAGCACTTTCATCAAGATAGTGATGGCATAGTGTTTTTACCTTTTGGCGATAAAAGTGTTAGTACCGCCGCGTTATTCGATTTTATAAAAAATTGCAATAAACTGGATTATAACAATAATGCTTGGCTTCTTTTTGATTGCCCTGCACATATTGATATCACCCACTATCCGCTCGATAAAAACGACATAGTGATTGAAATAGTTAATTGTGATGCTATTTGCCACAGCTTAATTTATAAAAAACTACAAACGTTAAAACACACTGACAACCAGTGGAAACACTTCTTTTTAGTCAATCGTTATAACTCTGCATCAACACTTGAGTTTGACCTGTTTTCTTTATGGCAATCTACCTTGCCGCTTATGGCGCCCTTTTTTATAAATAGTGATGAAGTAATTAAAGAGTCTACAGCCTATAGAAATGTAGCGCTTAATTGTGCGCCTTACAGTGTTGCTAACGATGACTTTGAAACACTTGCCGGCTGGCTTGTAAGTAAATCGGCCCTGTAGTTATGAGCTTTTCTTTATTTTATAAGCGCCCAATACACAGTACTTTGTATTTACTGTTAAGCATTATTTTTACTGAAAAACTTGTACGTTATATTTTATTTAAGTTTCATAGTTATTTTAACCAGCACAAAGTAAACGTAATAGAAGCCTTTTTAATGCCTTTTATTACGCTGATTAGTTCATTGTTTATCAATATAAAAGACCACAAAATTAACTTTGAACTTGTTTTGTATGATTACTACCCGCATCTTCGCTTGCCGTACCGCACGTTTATTTATTCAAATATTTTGCGCTTTATCATTCAAAGCGTTTATTTGTTATTTTTTAAATACAAACCTAAAAATAACTCTGTAAGGGAGCGGCTATCAAATCAGTTTTATAATGGGGTAAGTTATTCACTTAAACAGTTGCGTTGGTTTGACTTAAAACTAGGTAGATTACTAAAGCGTTTGTTATCAAAAAACGTTAAGGGTCCTAAAAAAAGTGCTTTTAAAACCATGGCTGACGCTAAGATTTGGCAAAATAAACTAATAAAATATGTGGTTGTAGCCTTTATATTGTTTTTACTGGCTATTTTTATAACCATTCCGTTTAGCCTAGAAGCGCAAGCCGTGTTTATTAGTTTTATTTTGATAGTGGCATACGGGCTTAAGCGCGTTAAAGGGCAAATGGCCACGATTGTAATGATCACCCTATCGGTAACCACTTCATCGCGTTATTTATGGTGGCGCTACACAGAAACCCTCAATTGGGATGACCCTGTTGCACTTACGTTAGGCGCAGGCTTGCTGCTGGCAGAAACCTATGCGTGGCTAGTGCTCATTTTAGGCTTTTTTCAAACTATAAACCCCCTTGAGCGTAAACCTGTTCCGTTGCCAGAAAACACTGACTTATGGCCAACAGTTGATGTATACATTCCTACTTATAATGAACCATTAAGTGTTGTACAACCTACCACGCTTGCGGCGATGAGCATTGATTGGCCTGCTGATAAGCTCAACGTGTATATTCTTGATGATGGCAAACGCCCTGAGTTTAAAGAATTTGCTCAAAAAGTGGGGGTGGGTTATTTAACACGACCCGATAATAACCACGCTAAAGCCGGTAATATGAATAGCGCCATGCGCTACACTAACGGCGACTACATTGCTATTTTTGACTGTGACCACGTACCTGCCCGCTCATTTTTACAAATGACCATGGGGCAATTTTTAAAAGACAGCAAAGTATGTTTAGTGCAAACACCGCATCACTTTTTCTCAGCAGATCCGTTTGAGCGTAATTTAAATAACCACAGCCAAATCCCTAATGAAAACATGCTTTTTTATGGGTTGATCCAAGATGGTAATGACATGTGGGATGCCACCTTCTTTTGTGGCTCATGCGCTGTTTTAAAACGCGAAGCACTCGACAATATTGGTGGCTTTGCATTTGAAACGGTAACCGAAGATGCCCACACTGCTCTGCGTATGCAACGTGCCGGTTATAAAACCGCTTATATAAATATCCCACAAGCTGCAGGCCTTGCCACCGACAGCCTCTCTGCACATATTGGCCAGCGTATTCGTTGGGCTCGGGGTATGGCACAAATATTTAGGCTCGATAACCCAATTTTAGGTAAAGGGCTCGATATACCACAGCGCCTGTGCTACTTAAACGCCATGCTGCACTTTTTATCGGGCATTCCGCGTATTGTATTTTTAACCGCGCCACTGGCGCTCATATACTTTAATGCTTACATTATCTATGCGCCGTTTTTAGCTATTTTTATTTATGTAGTGCCTACACTCATACAAATAAAAGCGACCAACTCACGAATTCAGGGTAAATATCGCTACTCTTTTTGGGGGGAAGTGTATGAGTCTGTTCTTGCGTGGTACATATTAAAGCCTACAACCGTTGCGCTAATAAACCCTAATAAGGGTAAGTTTAACGTAACAGAAAAAGGCGGCTTAAATGATAAAGAGCATTACGATTGGGGTATATCTAAACCCTACTTGGTACTTTTACTCATAAACTTAGTTGGCATGCTTGTAGGTGTTTTACGCTTAGGCTTTGGCGATCCGAGCCAAGTGGGCGTTTTGTTAATCAGCATGGGCTGGGCAATTTATAATATTATTATTTTAGGCGCTGCGGTAGCCGTTGCTGCAGAAGCTAGGCAAGTAAGGCAGTCACACCGTATTAAGGCAAACTTTCCGGCCGGCGTGCGCTTAGCAAATGGGCATACGTTAAAAGTTAAAATAACCGATTACTCTGATAATGGGGTGGGCATTGAAACAGAGCACGCTCATTTATGCCGAGTAAACGACAAAATAGAGCTATTAATGAGCCGCGGTAATAAACAGTTTTCGTTTACAACGTATGTATGTAACACCCGAAACAAACAAATAGGCTTAACGTTAAAAGATCTCTCGCTCGAAAAGCAAAAAGCATTTATACAGTGCACCTTTTCAAGAGCGGATGCGTGGCTTGACTGGCAAAATAATTTTCGTCATGACCGCCCTTCATATAGCTTTAAAGAAGTACAAAAAACAAGTTTAAGAGGATTTAGTAATTTATTGTTTCATGCTCCTAAGCCATTACAACCCTTTGTAAAACTAATGACAAAAATTGTTGTATATATAAACTCTTTCACCCCTAAAAAACCAATAGTGCATTATAATTATGATTAAAAATTTGCTTAATACATTTCTAATACTGTTTCTAACATGCAGTGCTTACAAAGCATGTGCTATTGAGCCAATGCACGATAAATCTGTGTTTATAAATGGCTACCCAGAAAGCGCCAACGTGTCTAGTTTAAGATTAGACTTTGCTGCTTTAGGCTTTGATGGCTACAAGCTTGATGGCATAAACAACAACTCAAGAGTGGATTTTACCAACCGCATTGATAAATTAAGCACCGATTTACAGCTTAATTTTTCGTACACAAACTCGCCATCATTGATTGCGAACGTGTCGCATTTAAAAGTGTATTTTAATGAAAACTTAGTCACTGTACTGCCCATAAATGAGCAACTAAGTGTGGTTAAAAATACCGTTAACCATAGCCTAAAACTCAATGCTAAGTATGTACAAGACTACAACCAAGTACGGTTTGAGCTTGTTGGTTATTATGATTTACGTTGCCAAGATTACTTTAGTCGCTCTATTTGGACCGAAATTAATAAATCGAGCAATATCACGCTCAATCAAAAGCAACTGGCAATAGATAGCCGTTTAGAATATTTACCAGAGCCCTTTTTTGATGCCAAAGATTACAATAAGTTAAGCTTACCGTTTGTGTTTGCAAAAACACCTAACACCAAAACGATTGAAGCGGCTGCGACTCTTTCAAGCTGGTTTGGCGCGCAAGCTGACTGGCGTGGTGCTGATTTTCCGGTGGTGATTAACAAATCATTAGATACGCACAGCGTGGTTTTTATTACCAACGATTCAAAGCCTGACTTTTTAAAAGACTATCCCGATGTGGAAAAGCCAACCGTTGAGATTATTTCAAACCCACTACATAGATACAGCAAAATGTTGCTTATTTTAGGGCGTGATGAAGACGATTTAAAAACCGCCGTCACGGGATTGGCCTTTGGCCATAAAGTCATGACCGGCAGAACAGCTAGCATAGAAGCAATTAACCAACTACCGCTTCGCAAGGCGTACGATGCCCCGCGCTGGTTACGCGCTGATAGAGCAGTACACTTTGACGAATTAATTGATTTTGACAATCAGCTACAAGCACAAGGGCTAAATAACGGACCCGTAAAATTAAACGTGCGTTTTGCGCCAGATTTATTTACTTGGCGCGAAAAAGGCATCCCCATTACATTGCAATATCGCAGCACACCCGAGAGCGGGTCTTTGGACTCTCGGTTAAATATGTTGATTAATCAAAAGTTTATTAGTGGATATTTGTTAGATAACGACGATTCTACACTCAATACTACAAAAACATTATTGCCACTTATTGCCAATACCGATACTACACAAAACGCAGAAAACTTTTCACTGAATGGCATAAACCTAGCCACTCGGAACGAGCTAAACTTTGATTTTAGATTTAGTGTGCTGAAAAAAGGTGAGTGTGCAATAGCACCACCTGGTGGTGAGTTTGGTGTTATTGATGGTAATTCTAATATTGATGTAAGTGGTTTTGATCATTACATTGCCCTGCCAGATTTGAATGTTTTTGCGAACAGTGGCTTCCCGTACACCAAATATGCCGATTTACAGCAAACACTTGTACTAATTGACCAGCAGCCTTCTGCAAAAGCGTTAACTTTGCTGTTTAATCTTACCGGTCATTTTGGCGCAATAACGGGGTATCCAACCCACAGAATGACAGTGGCCCATTTAAATGAAAATGTTGATTTAGACGACAAAGATATTTTAGTTGTTGCAAAGCCTGGCAGCACAGCTCAGCAACTAGATGAAGATGCGCATACAAACGTACTTTTAACGAATAACCAACGTGAAATAAAGCAAGCAATTTACAACGGTGCATACGATGAGCAAGCCACAGATAAAATACAAGTAAGTGTAAAAAGTAGCGGAGATATGGCGGTAATTACAGCTTATCAATCTCCTTTTGATTCTGAGCGCTCTGTTGTATCACTTAATGCCACCACTGAAAAAGCATTTGGCTTAATTGATAAAACCCTTATGGACTCGCAAACATTAAGCCAATTAAAAGGCAGTGCTGCGGTTATAAACTCACAAGGCGTTAAAACAATAAAAACCGAAGAGCAATACTTTGTCGGTCATATTCCTGTACATACGCTGGTGTGGTTCCATTTATCTGACCATCCATTTATTTTAGCCCTGCTTTCTATATTAACGCTGTTACTAATTTCATTTATTTTATGGCGATTACTACAAGCACTCACCCATAAGCGTTTAGCTGAAGGAGATGAATAATGACATTACTTAACCGAGCATTATTAGTAGCCGCTTTTTTAAGTTTTTCTGTGTCAGCGCAAACGCAGCAGTGCGAGCCTTGGCAGGGGTGGCAAGTATTTAAAAATCACTTTATTAGTGATGAAGGCCGCGTAATAGACCTAGGTTCAAAACAAAATATTACCACCTCAGAGGGGCAATCATACGCACTATTTTTTGCGCTAGTAGCAAACGATAAAGCCGCGTTTGATAGCATTTTAGATTGGACGCAAGACCATCTCTCTGAAGGCGATTTAAGTACACGTCTGCCTGCGTGGCAATGGGGTGAAACAGGCAATGATACCTATGGGATTATAGACTCAAACCCAGCATCAGATTCTGATTTATGGATAGCATATAGTTTATCGCAAGCAGCTATTTTATGGGATGACCGCCGCTATAGTATTTTAGCTGCTGTATTAGCGCAGCGTATTATGCGAGAAGAAACCGCCTATATTTCAGGGTTAGGGCTTACTTTATTACCCGCCCCTGCTGGGTTTGAATTTGAAAATAACACCTATAAACTCAACCCTAGTTATTCACCGTTATTTATTTATCAGCAATTTAGCAAATTATACCCGCACTCACCTTGGCAGCAATTACATGAAGCGTCTGCAAAGCTTATTTTGGATACCGCTAAAAACGGAGTTAGCCCTGACTGGGTGATGTATAGCCCAGCAAAAGGTTTTTATTACGATAAAAAAGCAACCGATTTAGGCAGTTTTAACGCCATTAGGGTTTACTTATGGGCCAGCATGATGGCGAACGATGCGCCATACAAAGCACAACTAAGCGAGCAGTTTACCCCTTTTGTAGAGGCTATAAACAGCCGTGGCTATGTCCCTTTAAATACCTATGCGCGCTCTGGCAAAACCCAAAAGCGTGGCCCATTAGGCTTTAATGCTGCCCTACTGCCCATGCTAAAAGAAAATGGCGATGATTCTTTGGTTATGGCCATTCAACAAAAGTTAATGGTCGATAAGTCATTCACACAAACACGCTATTACGACAGTGTATTAAACCTGTTTGGTAGTAGCGCGCTTAATAAGCGCTTTTTAATAACAGCAGACGGGACGCTCAAGCCAAGGTGGAGCACTGAATGTCGTTAAAATGGGCTGTTGTTTGTACGTTAGCAGTCAGCGCAAGTGTGCATGCTAAAACAAATAATGACATTGATACACACTCTGTTGAGTGGCTTTTAAGCCAAATCAATATTGGTGAAGTGCAAGAAAATAAAGATTTAATTGCCGATAGCTTACAAAAGCTATTGGCCATTGCCCCTAATCGAATAGAAAGCCAGTGTGCGCTTGCTCGTTTTGAGTTTGCCAATGGTAAGGCTATACAAGCAAATCAAATTTTAAGAAAAATTGACGGTAACAACACACGTACCCACCCTTGTGTAGAACAGTTACGATTAATTGCTAGATTAGAAAACGAAGACAAAGCAGATATACAACAAGCTAAATTACTTGCCCGTGCGGGACGTTACGAACAAGCGCGATTAATTTACAGCAGGCTTTTTAAAAACACCTATCCAAGCTTAGCGTTTGAGCTTGAGCACTTAAGTTGGTATGCACAAGATCAAAGCCAATGGAAAAATGTAAAAAAAGGCTACGAAAGGCTACTACGCAGTTACGAGAACATCGGCGCGGTAGATATTGCATATGCGCGCCACTTACTCAGAAATAACCCCACTGATAGCACCGCGCTAACTATTTTAAGTAAATATGGTGCCACCTCTCGCTACAGTAATGAAGTAGAAACAATCTGGTTAGGTGCTTTATCTAACATGCAATTAAATAGCGCTACAGAAAAACAATTTCAGCGCTACTTTAGCGTATATCCGTTTAGCAGCAAAGGCGAATTACAGTATCAAGATTTCAAAAAAGATTTAAAAGCGCGACAAAAATTATTAGCTAACCCGGCCTACCAACTATGGCTTAAAGGTGAGGCGTTACTTGAAAAAAACAAGCTCGTTGCCGCAGAGCCGCTTTTACTAAAAGCGCTCAAAGGGCGCCCTAACGATGGCGCAATTATGCGCAGCCTTGGCACCCTTTATTTGCGTATGGGTAAAAATCAAACGTCTTATAATTATTTTACTAAGGCGTATTCGCATACCGCCGACTTTGCCGAGCGAGAAACGCTAAAAGACTTAGCCACCACAGCGAAGTTTTGGCTTTACATACGCCAAGCAAAAGAAGCCATTAATAATAGCCAGTTTAAAACGGCGTTGCTTAAATTAAATTTAGCCGACACACTTGAGCAAGACCCTGCTAGCGTTTTGTATAACCGCGGATTGTTACAATTTGCTCAAGGTAATTATTCACAAGCGGCCGCAATTTATCAAACCGTGTTAAAAAATGATCCGCTTAATAATGGCGCTCTAACAGGGTTATTAGAAATTGTTGAATTGGATAACAATGAGCAGTCGTTAATCAAGTTTTATAATGCTTTATCTCAGTCTCAAAAAGCACAACTTAAACCTGTGTATGCGGCAACGTTAAGTAGCCAGCTTCGCGAAAAAGCACGCCAATATAGTGATGCAGGCGATACAGAGCTTGCTGAGAAAACCTTAAAAGAGGCAATTGAACTGGCCCCTGAGCAGCCTTGGCTTTATTACGATTTAGCGTTTATTTATCAACAAAACGGGTTAACTCAAAAGGCAAAAACGTTATTTAATAATGTGCTTTGGCAGTTTCCGCTCAATCCACAGTTACGTTATAGCCATGCTTTATTTTTACGCTCAATTGATGATTATCAAGGCGCTTTAAACACCTTAGAGTATGTGCCGGTTAATGATCGAAATGACGACATAATTTCTCTTGAGCAACAACTTAGGCTCAACGAGTCTCTTCGACAAAGCGAGCGACACTTAAATACTAAAAATAGAACCACGGCTATTTTTCATTTAAGTAATTTAGAAGCGCAAAATTTAACTCCTGTAATGAAAGCCGAGCTATCGCGTAGCTGGTATCAAATAGATGAGAAAAAACACGCTCTAAAGTTAATTAATACTGCATTAAATACTGAGCCTACTTTATCACCTTATTGGCATATGCTTTACGCGCAGTGGCTATTAGAACAAAACGAGCGCCCTGCTGTAGAACAATGGTTTTCTCATTACAGCTTGCCTAATAATGCAAGTGCTGACGAAGTAGAACAGTACGTCAATTTATACACCACATATATTAATCAGTATTACGAAGGTGGCGAATTATTAGCAAAGCTTAACCAGCTTGATCAAAAGTACCAAAGTACACCCGCCATAACCACGGCATTGATAAATGCTAATTTAGCTCTGGGGCAGCAAGAGTCAGCAATTATTGTTTATCAGCAAAAACTGAAAAACAATCAGCCAATTGAACCTCAAGCAATGCTTGCAATAGCAAAAGCTTACAGAGAATTAGGTAACGACTTTCAGGCAAAAGAAGTTACTGAGCGCGCAATAACGCAAACAGATGATCAGCAAGCCTACTTACAACGCCAAATAATGGCCTCGTTAAATGACTTTAATTACGCAGGTGATGCTTTAGTTTTAGCCAATCAATTAATTGCTAAATCACCCAATGATAAAGAGCTTAGTTATTTGGGCGCTGAAGTTGCTCGAAATTTTAATGAACAAGACCAAGCTAAGCAATGGTATTTAAAAACGCTATCAAGCGAGCAACGCCTAAACGATGAATCGTTTTACAAACAAATTGCTCGCATAGATGAAAATGATGCGTGGTATATTAATGGCGCTAAGCGCGAGCTTATAAATGAGCAAAGCAAAAACCAAGCATACATTGCTATTGGGGTAAACTTTAGTGGCCAAACAAGCACCGAAAGCGAGGCAACTCTTGGCGCAGGCTTAGTACCTATTGAGGCCTACTTTCCACTTTGGCAAGGCCAAGGGTTTATTAAAATAGACCCAACCACTATTAGCGCACAAACAACTCGCTTTGATGAGCAATTTGCTGGTAGCCGCTACGGCCAAGGTGCACTTTGTATATTTACCTGTGCTATTGATGAAGTAAGCCCTGAGCAAGATGGGGTCGACATAGGTATTGGATGGCAAAATGAAAATTGGCGTGTTGATGTAGGCACGACCCCACTTGGCTTTTTAATTGAAGACATAGTATGGGGTGTAAATTACGCCAACAGTATTGGCGATTTTGGTTATAGCCTAGAGCTCGAAAAACGCCCTGTAACAAGCTCCGTGCTCTCTTATGCTGGGCTTGAAGATGTAAATACCGGTGAAATTTGGGGCGGCGTGCGCTCAACAGGCCTAACTGCCAACCTATCTCATGACTTAGGTGGCGATTGGGGCTTTTGGTCAAGCGCCGACTTTACGCTCTATAAAGGGCAAAATGTTAAAGATAACCAACGCTATAGAGTAATGGGCGGGTCTTATTATCGCGTTATTAGTAATCAAGAGCGTGAGTTTACCGTCGGCGCAAGTCTATTACATTGGGCATACCAGTATAATTTAAGTGAAGAAACATGGGGCCACGGCGGTTACTATAGCCCACAAAACTACGTTGGGTTGTCGGTGCCTTTAAGCTACGATGCGCGCTGGGGCGATGATTTTGTTTATCGCTTAAAAACGGGGATTTCGTATTCGCAAACAAAAACCCAAGCCATTGATTTTTATCCTAACGACACTGACTTGCAGCTACAAGCCTACGATAGAGAATCGATTACCGCGGTGGACCCTGTATTTGAGAGTGATGACAGCTCTGGCGTGTCATACAATCTTGAAGGAAGCTTTGAGTACCGTATAACGCCGCATTGGTTTTTTGGTGGTTATTTAGCCATCGATCGTGCTGACTTTTACGAACCAAACTTTGGCCAGCTCTATATTCGCTATTACTTCAACCCTGTGTACGGGACGTTAGAGTTTCCTGGCACCCCAATTATTCCCTATGCAGACTTTTAACGCAGTGCAAGGTGATATATCGCGAATGCTTCCCCTCGCACTAAGGTATATGTATACTTGAGCGCAATTGTAACTAGGATAAGGGTGTGTCTCTTACCTTGTGGTGTTACTACCATTTAGCAAATCATTATCTTAGCTACAAATAATATACAGATGGTCGAGCGTTTTAGTGCCCATGGCACAAAACAGCTAAAGCAAAAAATTATAAGGCCATTACAACAATTCTTAAAGTTAGGAAGTAAATATGAGTTCAGCTCCAGATAGTGGTTGGTTTGGCCACCCTAAAGGACTTTCGACATTGTTCTTCACTGAGATGTGGGAACGAATGAGTTACTACGGCATGCGAGCGATGCTCGTATTGTTTATGACAGCAAGCCTACAAGAAGAAGGCCTTGCCTTTACGGTTGCATCAGCTGCTGCAATTTACGGTTTATACACAGGTGCCGTTTATTTCTTAGGCTTACCGGGTGGTTGGCTAGCGGATAGATTATTCGGTGGTCAAAAGGCCGTATGGTACGGCGGTATCATCATCATGTGTGGCCATATTATTTTGGCCGTGCCTCATGAGTATTCATTTTTTATTGGTTTGATCTTTGTTGCTACAGGTACTGGTTTGCTAAAACCAAATATCAGCGCAATGGTAGGCCAGTTATACAGCGATGCTGATGAGCGCCGTGATGGCGGTTACGCTATATACTACATGGGTATTAACTTAGGTTCTTTAATTGGTTACTACGTATGTGGTTACTTTATGGAAAACGTAGGTTGGCACTGGGCATTTGGTGCAGCTGCTGTGGGTATGGCTATAGGCTTAATCCAATATAAGCGCACGCTTAACAATCTACCAGAGCACAGCGCTTTGCCTGCTAACCCATTAAGCGCTAAAGGTGCATCTCGTGCATGGTTTGGTATTGCTGCTTTTGTTGTTATTGCCGCTGGTGTGACCGCTGCAGCAATGACGGGCGCAATTATTATTAACCCAACTGTTGTAGCAGGCTACACAGCTGTTGTGTTTACTATTATATTCTTCATTTATTTCGGGGTTATTTACTTTACAGGTAAATTAACAGCGGGCGAAAAACAAAGAATGTGGGCACTATTTTTAGTGTGTGTTGCCTCTGCGTGTTTTTGGTCTGGCTTTGAGCAAGCGGGTTCATCACTTAACCTCTTTGCCCGTGATTACACAGATCGCCTTATTGGTACTTTTGAAATTCCAACAACATGGTTCCAATCTTTAAACTCACTATTTATTATTGCTTTATCGCCATTTTTTGCCGCGCTTTGGATTAACTTATCTAAAAAGATGGTATCGCCGACTTACAGCGTAAAATGTGCAATGGGCTTAATTATTATGGCTTCGGGCTTTTTAGTTATGTTTATGGCCGCTCACTACGCAGCTGAAGGCTTAAAAGTAGCGCCATACTGGCTAGTAACAACCTACTTTTTACATACAGTGGGTGAGCTTTGTTTAAGCCCTGTAGCATTAAGTGCGGTAAGTAAACTTTCGCCGCGTCGTTACACAGGCCAAATGATGGGTGTATTTGTATTAACTTATTCAATTGGTAACATTATTGCTGGCTTACTGGCTGGTAACTTTGATCCAAATAACGTTGAAGAAATCCCTAACTTATACTTACAAATTGCCTTATTTAGCATTGGCGTAGGTATTGTTTTAGTGCTTATGAGCTTTAAAGCGAAAGTATGGGAAAAACAAGGCCTAGAAGAAAAAGCTGCATAATATTGCACGTTTAATTACGCGTAATACTAATTATAATTTCCCCCATAGCCGCTATGGGGGAAATTTTCTCAAATTTCTATATCACCTCGCTGTAAACTGGTATTATCTGCTGATTAATTTTTAACTAGTCTCAGGGACGCAGTACATGCGCTTGTTAACTTTATCTCACACCCTATTTTTAACCTTAAGCATTGTTTTTTTATCAGCCTGTGGTGGTTCAGACGATCAAGTTACAACTAACCCTAATGATCCCGTTGAGCCTGAGCCTAGCGAGTTAACAGTATCTACAACTACAGGTTTAGATGTCAGCCTTGATGAAGGAAGCTTTTTACTGACTGTACCTGCCAATGCCGTCTCTCAAAACACTGAACTTACACACGAAAAAACAGTATTAGATGATGCAAATGCACTACTAAATATTATCTCAGATATACACCTACTCACCCCAAGTACGCTTTCTTTTAGTAACCCAATAACAATTACCATAAAAATACCTGATGATTACCAATTAGGTGGCCAACTATTTATTGCTAGACAATCTGGCGATGGCTGGGAAGTTATTGATAACTCTTTTGTTGCAGATGGTTTTGTAAGTGCGCAAGTAACAACACTAGGAACCTTCGCTATTAAGATGCAGCGCAATGAGGCCTTTGCAGCTATAGGCCCAACGTGTGATGCCACAGCCACAGAGCAATCGGTTAGATTTGTTCATGTTGCCGACCTACATGCGCGATTCGGTTATGAGGAGCAATATTTTAGCCGCATAAAGGCCTACTACAACCAAGTACTTGCACAAACGCCGCATACCCTTTTTACCAACGGGGGGGATGACTACGAAAAAGGCACTGTTGCTGAGCAACTATCACAAGGTAGCGCTACAGAAGAAGCCATTAAAGCCATGCAGTTTGATTTACGTGTGGTCGGAAATCACGACTATGCATGGGGGCCAGAAAAACTATTAAGCTACTCGCAAGATGATAACGCCATAGTGCTTGCCAGTAATACACGCTATGAAGGCGAACAATTACAAGACTTTGCCGCTGTAGGCTTTGCTAAAGTACAAGTAGGCTGTGTGACCTTAGGTGTATTTGGCATGACCTCAGTACCTTGGAACGAGCTAGACGAACCGATAGATGATGAGCCTATACCTGATTTTATCAAACAATTTAAAATGAGCTGGCAGTGGCAACAAATAGCACAAAGTATAGTAAACCAATACCAAGGCGATGTTGACTACATGGTAATGCTAAGCCATTTAGGTGAAGGCTTAGACATTGATATGGCAACCGATGTAAGCGGTATTGATTTAGTGTTAGGCGGCCATACTCATGGCGGTGAAAGTTATAATACGCTCGAGAACGGCGCTGTGGTTATTCAGCCAGATTTTTACGCCAAAGGCATCACCGATGTTACTCTTACGTTTAACTTGCAAGATAAAACATCGCCAACAATAGATTACAGCACCATTGAAACTGACAGCATTAGCGAACGTGATGAACCAACTAAGCTGGCAATTGATGAAATTATGGGCCGATATGCGCCTGATGCAAACACAGAAATTGCTATTTCTGAAAACTACCCAAGTAGTTTAGAACTTGCAGAAATAACGGCTTTAGCTGCAGCCCATGCAAGTGATATAACGGCGGCCATGCTTAACCCAGAATTAGTACAAACGAGGTGGACACCAGGGACCTTAACACAAGAAGACTTTCATAAAGCCTACTATGTTGAGCGCCAGCCCTCTAACACTCCTGGCTTTAATTCGTTATATAGTGTAACGGTTACAGGTAGCGATTTAAACACCATGTTTGCCAGTCAGCCAGATTGGTTTTTACTCAAACCAGATGATATACAAGCTGCGAGCACTTATCAGGTTGCGTTGTTTAAAGGCGCAGCACTTAATCCCGAGCTATTTTTTAGCGGTGTTACCTTTTCAAACGTTGAAGCCATTGACGAAGCATGGTGGTTACTTGATCAATATGCGCGTTTTAGAACAAGCCAATGCTTATACCTAGATACCGATAATCAACTCTTTTCATGTAATGAGCAAAGTAATGTCACAGTGTGGAATTTTGACGATGCAAATAGCCCTTTGGCAGCAGATTATGGCCCTTCAGTATTGAGCTATTTTGACCCAGAACAAACAAACTGGGGCCCTGAAGAAACGCAATATAATACAACTCAAGCACTTGGTATTACTGATTTTGCTGATGGCAGCTCAGGTGTAATGGCGTTTTCACGCCACGCCCCTACCGAGGGGTTATTAATAACCCTAAATACACCTGCCAATGGTGATTATGCAAGTGAAGGAATGGTTTCTGATTACACCTTAGTAATGGATTTATATTGGCCAGAAGAAGGCAAAGATATTTATCGCGCTATCATGCAAGCAAACACACAAGATTACCTCACTGATGATGCCGATATGTTTATCGACCCAACGGGCGGTTATGGTAAATCAACTAGTGATAGTGGTTACTTTGGACAAACAGAGCCTGGAAACTGGCACCGAGTTGCATTTGTATTTTATACCGCCCCCAGTAATGGGGTATTTGAAGTGTACATAGATGGCGAGCTTGCTGGTGTTAAAGAAGACGGTGAAATAAATAACACCTGGGCATTAACGTCATCTGTTTTACTCTTTACAGATAACAACTTTGAAACAGTGCCCGGTTATTTAAACGCCCTTTTATATGCTGGGCGCGCCCTGACTCGAGACGAAATTAAAAGCATAGGCAGTGCACAATCAAAGCTGACATTTACCCCTACAACACGGGTATTAAACCAAGCTATTGAGCGCCATTACCAAGCAGCTCCAACCGTAAAACCTAACCTTTGGCTCGAGCAGCGCAACACGTTTTTTAACAATCGCACACAAAGTGTAAACAATTAAATACAAAAAACATTACGTAACTACATTTTTAAAAGAGGTTTTATTTTTATAAAACCTCTTTTTTATTTATTTATATCAACACCTTAAACTTTAATAAACGAAAAGCATCAAGCTAATACATGCTCGTTTACCCTAAAGCGTAAGGTATAAACCTATTGACTAAGTAAACGTCTTATTAAATTTACAGTTTGCTCAAATGCTAAATCTGCTCCCCCTCTTCCCCAAACTTAAAATCTAGTTGATTATCTAGCTCAACACGACAACAACACATAATCGCAGTAGCAATATTTATTGCAGGAGTAATAAAAATGAGTGAAGCAAATAATCCACTAGGTTTAGTTGGTATTGAGTTTACTGAATACGCAACACCTGATGCAGACTACATGGATAAAGTGTTTACTGATTTTGGTTTTTCAAAATTAAAAAAATTTAAAGGCAAAGATATTGTCTATTACAACCAAAACGACATTCACTTTTTACTAAATAACGAACGCGATGGTTTTTCTGCTGAATTTGCAAAAAGTCATGGCCCAGCAATTTGCTCTATGGGTTGGCGCGTTGAGGATGCACAGCATGCATTTGAAACAGCTGTAGCACGTGGTGCAAAACCCGCAACCGACTCAACCCATAAAGACTTACCTTATCCCGCCATTTACGGTATTGGCGATAGCCTGATTTACTTTATTGAGCAATTTGGTGATAAAGGGTCTATTTATGAGTCTGACTTTGAAGATTTATCATCACCTAATGTAGTTGAAGATAAAGGCTTTATACGTATAGATCACTTAACTAATAACGTTTACAAAGGCACTATGGAAACATGGGCAAACTTTTACAAAGACGTATTTGGTTTTACAGAAGTACGCTATTTCGATATTAAAGGTCAAAAAACAGCGCTGCTATCGTATGCATTAAAATCACCCTGTGGCACCTTCTCAATTCCTATTAATGAAGGTAAAGGCAATGACAACAACCAAATTGACGAGTATTTAGGCGAATATAATGGCCCTGGTGTACAACATCTCGCGTTTTTAACTGACGATTTAGTTAGCTCGCTTGATAAGCTTGATAAATCGACCATTGCTACTTTAGACATTATTCCTGAGTATTACGACACTATTTTTGACCGTGTGCCGTGGGTTGCAGAAGATAAAGAAAAAATTCGCGAGCATCAAATATTAGTCGATAGCCAAAGTGAAAACTGCTACCTATTACAAATTTTCTCTAAAAACCTATTTGGACCTATTTTTATAGAAATGATCCAACGTGTAGATGATGGTGGTTTTGGTGAAGGTAATTTCCAAGCATTGTTTGAGTCAATTGAGCGAGACCAAGAGCGCCGCGGCGTTTTATAACTTTTTTGAGTAAATTAAAAGCAGCGATCTTCGCTGCTTTTTGTCGTTTTAATATTTAAAAAGTAGGGTGCAAGATACAAGTATGCTTAAATAAATGCATGCACCCAACATCAAACCTAAAGGATAAGTAATGAGCCAAATTAACGAAACCCACGACATTAATTTAACTAGCTGGGTAGAGTCGGCCAATATTAAAGGCTGTGACTTCCCGATTCAAAATTTACCTTTTGCAGAATTTCGTACTAAAAACACAAATGAAGAATTCAGAGGCGGGGTTGCTATTGGCGATCAGGTTATTGATTTAGCAAAATTGAGCCACTTAAACATTTTTACCGGTGATGCTAAAGCAGCCCTGGATGCAGCAAGCGAATCAACACTAAATACATTTATGGGTTTAGGGGAGCAATACTGGTCAGCACTGCGCTTAGCGCTTTCAAAAGCATTGCGTGAAGGCGCACAGCAACAAAAAGAAATGCAAAGTACCCTTATTGCTCAAGCTGATATAGAGTTTTCACTGCCGTGTCGTATTGGTGATTACACCGACTTTTATACCTCAATTTACCATGCAACAGCCGTTGGTAGCTTATTTAGACCAGACAACCCGCTTTTACCAAACTATAAATGGGTGCCGATTGGCTATCATGGCCGCTCTTCATCTATTGATGTATCGGGGCAAACGTTTCACCGCCCTAAAGGGCAAACTAAAGCGCCCGATGCAGATACTCCATCATTTGGCCCATGTAAGCGCCTAGATTACGAGTTAGAGCTCGGTATTTACTTAGGCAAAGGCAATGAGCTGGGTGATGCTATCGCCATTGAAAACGCTGAAAACCATGTATTTGGTTTTTGTGTATTTAATGATTGGTCAGCACGGGATTTACAAGCATGGGAATACCAACCATTAGGCCCGTTTTTAGCTAAAAACTTTGCATCAACCGTATCGCCTTGGATTGTCACCACTGAAGCACTTGCACCTTTTAGAACTAGCTGGACACGTGATGAAAACGATCCACAGCCAATGCCGTACCTAGAATCTGCCGCTAATCGCGAGCTAGGTGCATTTGATATTCAAATGGATGTTAAAATTCAGACTCAAAAAATGCGTGATGAAAACCACCAACCTACGCAGGTCTCTGCCTCAAGCTTCAAACATTCATATTGGACTGTGGCGCAAATGGTGACCCATCACACTGTAAATGGCTGTAACTTTATGCCAGGTGATATGCTCGGCTCTGGCACGCAGTCAGGCCCTACACATGAAGAAGCGGGCTCTTTATTAGAGCTTTCTCGTGGTGGTAAAGAAAAAATAACCCTGAGTAATGGTGAGCAACGCAGCTTTTTAGAAGATGGCGATAATGTAATTATGCGCGGCTGGTGTGAAAAGCCAGGCTATGCCCGTATTGGCTTTGGTAGTGTAGAAAGCACTGTATTACCTGCTAAATAACTTATTGGTTATCGATATGTCCTAAATAAGCAAACACATTTGAGGACAACACATAGCAAATAAAAAAGCCACCTAGTTAAACTAGGTGGCTTTTTCGTATCTACAGTACGGGTTGATTAAAGCTCTTTTTCAACCTCATCAAATAGCGCAGTAATATTTTGCGCTGGCTCTTTCGTCGCTAAGCTTACAACGACAATTGCAATGCTTGCTAAAATAAAGCCTGGTACAATTTCGTACATGTAACTGCTTAAGCTTTGTCCATCAATCATAAATGGTGAGTAAATCCAAAACAGAACCGTACCAGCACCAACAACCATACCTGCTAGTGCGCCTTCAAAGTTCATGCGTTTCCAGTACAGGCTAAATAAAACCAGTGGGCCAAATGCCGCACCAAAACCTGCCCATGCATTACTTACTAAGCTTAATATTGAGCTGTCTCTATCGTACGCTAAGTAAATAGCACACAAAGCGACTGCTGCTACACTAATACGCCCTACAGTAACAAGCTCTGTGTCGCTTGCTTCTTTGCGTAAAAACGTTTTGTAAAAATCTTCAGTTAACGAACTTGAGCTAACAAGTAACTGCGAAGAAATTGTACTCATGATTGCAGCTAAAATAGCCGCCAATAAGAAACCAGCAATTAATGGGTGGAATAATAACTCAGAAAGAATTAAGAAAATGGTTTCTGGGTCTTCAACAACAATGTTGTTTTCGTAAGTGTACGCGGCACCAAATAAACCAGTACCCACAGCACCAATGGCTGCAACTATCATCCATGTCATACCAATACGGCGAGCCGTTGGCATATCTTTTACGCTACGCACCGACATAAAACGTACAATAATATGAGGTTGACCAAAGTAGCCTAAGCCCCATGCCATTGCCGAAATAATCCCTAATGCAGAGCCTGCACCTATCCAATTAAGCATATCGGGGTTAACGCTATGAAGTGTTGACTCTAGCGGTTGATCTAATAAAGAGTAAGCAACGGTCGGTACCAGTATCAAGGCAATAAACATAATACAGCCTTGCACAAAGTCAGTTAAGCTAACTGCTAAGAAGCCACCAAATAAGGTATATAAAACAACAACACCAGTGGTGATGTATAAACCCATTTCGTAACTTAAGCCAAACGAGCTTTCAAACAATTTACCGCCTGCTACAACACCTGATGATGTATAAAGCGTAAAGAACACAATAATTACTACCGCAGAAACTACACGTAAAAGGTTTGATTTATCATTAAAACGATTAGAGAAGTAGTCTGGGATTGTGATTGAATCGTTTGCTTTTTCAGTGTAAACACGCAAACGAGGCGCAACTAAAAAGTAGTTTAACCACGCACCAATAACCAAGCCTATTGCTATCCATGTGCTACTAAAGCCAGTAACGAACATAGCGCCAGGTAAGCCCATTAAAATCCAACCGCTCATATCCGATGCGCCAGCAGATAATGCTGCAACACTTGGAGATAAGCTACGTCCACCTAGCATATAACCCGAAACATCACTTGTAGACTGTTTGTATGCATAAAGTCCAATGCCAAGCATGACTATAAAATACAATACCAGTGAAATAATCATTCCTGTTTCCAAATTCGCCTCCACAAAGTTGTATAAAACAGGCTTTTAATCCTAATAATGACTCTTAAAATATTATAATAAAGACACTATTGGGGTAAAAACCATCCGTCTTGACTATACCATGCTTAAAGGTGATAACTCCAACTTGTTACACTGAAGTGAACAAAAAACAGCCGTATTGACTATTTAACCCTCAAACACCCGATATACGGTAAATTTATTTACATATATAGCTAATATTTAATAACAATTCATTAAATCAATAATAATTACCTAATGCTATTTCGAACTTTTTGCCATATATTATAGCCATTGCTAATAATTATTATTTTGTACGGAACTATTTATGTATTTTTATGCTGCACGCCAACCTATTTTAGACCGCGAAAAGGAGCTTGTTGGATACGAGTTATTATTTCGTGATGGCGTTGATAATGTATTTCCAGACATAGACGGTGACGAAGCAACAACGAAACTAATCGAAGGGAGTCAGTTTAATTTTGGCTTAGAAGATTTAACTGGCAACAAGCCCGCCTATATTAACTTTACCCTAGAAACCTTACTTAAAGGTTACCCTACTATGTTAGGGAAAGAGACGGTCGTTGTAGAAATCCTTGAAACAGTGCAACCAGGTAAGCGCTTACTGGCTATTGTTAAAGATTTAAAAGAAAAAGGCTACACCCTAGCGCTTGATGATTACATTCACCAACCAGTATGGCGCCATTTTTACCCGTTTATCGATATTTTAAAAATAGACTTTTTAACCACTGATGAAGATGCAATAAAAACCATAATTAACGATATTAAAGCCTATCCACACATCAAGCTTTTGGCTGAAAAAGTAGAAACCTATGAAGCCTATAATTTAGCTCTTGAGCTTGGGTTTGAATATTTTCAGGGGTTCTTTTTTTCAAAGCCTGAAATGGTACAAAGTAAAGCACTGCCGCCATCAGAAATGGCATTAGCAGAGCTGCTTTACGAAACCTCATCTGTTGAAATGGATCTTAAAAAGATAACCGATGTGTTTGAACGTGACGTAAATCTATCATACAAGTTATTGCGTTATTCAAACTCAGCTGCGTTTGCGCGCAGAGCCGAAATAAACACAATCAAACAAGCACTCATCGTCCTTGGCGCTAACGAAATTAAAAAGCTGTTATCTTTATTATTCGCAGCGCAAGTTTCTGCCGATAAACCTGTCGAGCTAATTAGGCTTTCGCTAACACGTGCACGATTTGGTGAACTACTTGCTATTTCACACGGGCAGTTTAAAGATACCGGTATGGCCTTTTTAACTGGCATGATGTCGCTTATGGACGCCATTTTAGATGAAACCATGGAAAGCGTTATGCAAAAGCTCCCGCTGTCTGCAGAGATAAAAGCTGCGCTATTGAATGACGAAGGCCTGCTTGCTCAGTATCTAAACTTGGTTAAGTTTTATGAGCACGCAGATTGGGAAGCCGCCAACGAAATTGCTAAACAGTTAAATTTAGGCGAAGAAGTTGCCAATGCATACCATGACGCCTTAACGTGGGTTAATGAGCAAATGCAGCTGATGGTTAAAGAATAATAAACATCAGAATCTGTTTATTTAAGCTCAAAATACACATAAAAAATGCCAGCAATTGCTGGCATTTTTTATAGCTGTTATTTATAAGCTTTCTAAGAAGTCTTCATCAAAGTCTTCAGGCTCTTCTTTGATTGGAGGATTGCCGTCGTATAGCTCATAAAGCTGACGCTGGAAGTATATGTCTTTAACAAATAAATACGGGTCGAGTGAATCATTAAGTAAGCCTTCTTGCGAGATAAGCGAAGCACGAGCTTCAACCGCTTTAAGCGCAAAAACTAAAATAGTTTGAGGCGTAGTCAGAGCGATTTCTGGTAACACAAAGTTATCAACTACATCGCCTGTTAAGTTACGTGCTGTAGTCGGCCCCATTGCTGGCAGCATAATATATGCGCCATCGCCAACGCCCCACACGCCCAATGTTTGGCCAAAGTCTTCATCTACCAGCTCAAGTCCAAGTGAACTTGCAACATCAAAAATACCAAATACACCTACCGTAGAGTTAACTAAAAAACGCGCTAAACTCACGCCTGCGTTGCCCGCTTTACCTTGTAGCCCTGCGTTTATCATATCAACAGGCGCACTAATATTATCGGTAAAGTTAACAATCCCATTGCGTACAGGCACAGGGGTCACTTCTACATACCCTACAGCCACAGGGCGTAAAATATAAGCATCAAGAATATCCATATTAAAGTCGTACAATGGACGGTTAATGCTTTGTAGCGGATCGCGCTCATCAACTTTGTTTTCTGGTACTTGTGCACATCCGGCTAGCACCAATAAACATAAAAAAGTAAAACTATGCTTTAACATCTAATGTCCTTAAGGTATTAATGTATCAATTTGAAGTTGGTAGTCACTTACGTTTTCACGTTGTAGTGTCTCAGAGTGACCCTCTAACTCACCACTACTTGGCATAACTGACTCATCGATTGAGATCCGCGCTGTGATCACAATATCTTTAGCACTTGATAAGTTTAACCCATCAACCATTGCATTAGCATCAGTGAGTTGCACCGTTAGCGGAAAGCTGTATTCATTTAGTTTAACAACCGCTAATGGCATAGGAGAGCCTTGAGCAGCCTTGGCAAAAATAAATAAAGTCCCCTGCTGTGGCTGCTTATCGAAAAGCTCATTCGCTAAGCTCACAGTAACACTAATAGCACTATTAGCAGAGACCGGCATTACAGAGCCCTCATTTTGCATTTGTTGCTCTATATCGGAAATACGCTGCGCTATCATTGAGTAGCGCGTATCGCTTTTATCCATGCTTGCCAGTAATACTTCAAACGCCGCTTTGGCTTGCGGCCAGTCCTTGCGCTCATAGGCAATAAGCGCTAATAAAGAAATAGCATCAAGGTTTGTTGGTTCAACCTTTAGCACTTTAGATAGCATACCCGCTGCACGCGTCATGTTCTCTTCACTGCCTTCAAGCAGTAAAACTTGGCTGTAGCTAATGAGTACTTGCATGTTGTCTGGGTTCATTCGCAGGGCTTTATCAAACGATTGCTGCGCCATATCAAATTCGTTTAACGACATGGCTACACGTCCAAGCAGCATCCACGCAACTTCGTCATCGCCTGATTCACTAAGCTTAGTGCGCAGCGCTAAAGCAAACGCTTGCAACTCGTTTTGAGTTAGTGGCTCACCTTTTTGCATTACCGCACGCTCGCCATAATCTGCAAGGTTATCCATTGCATCATACCACGCTGCTATTTGCTGCTGGCTCCCTGTAAAGGTGTAAAAAACACCGGTGAGGGCTAATAAAAATGCTGCGCCTGTTAAAGCAAAAATACGGTTATTACCTTTGCTATTAAGCGATTTTTCTGGTGAAAGCTCGTTCAATAAACGACGTTTTAGCTCAATAACCGATTCACTGTGGCTTTGTGCATCAATACGTTGATTGTCTAAGTCGTTTTGCAGCTCAACTAAACGCTGCTCGTAAATGCTGATCAATTCTGCATTAGCATTGTGAGTAATGGTTTGCACGCGCTCTTTTTTTAAAAAAGGCAACATAATGAAAGCCAGTGCAACTAGTGTGAGTAAAGCAAAACACGCCCACATTAAAATCATTAATTTTGCTCCTGACGTTTATTTTCTGCAATTAACTTAGCAAGTTTTGCTTCATCATCGCTGTTCCAGGTTTGCTTAACTGACGCCTTACGCTGGCGAATTACAATAAAACCAAAACCCAAAATAACAATAAGTACAGGTAAAACCCAAAGTACTAATGTGGCTGGTGTTACAGGCGGATCGTAATGAACAAAATAACCGTATCTGTCTATCATGTAATCGATTACTTCGTCTTTTGTTTTACCTTCTTTTACCAACGCGAGTACCTTGTCGCGTAAATCTTTTGCAACAATGGCATCAGAGTCTGCAATATTTTGGTTTTGACATTTAGGGCACCTGAGCTCTTTGGTTAACTCTTCAAAGCGCACGGCTTGTTGGTTATTGTCAAACTGGTAGCGATCTTGCTCGGCATACACTGCCATACTTATAAAAAAGCTCAGGGTTAATAAAAACACTCGCATTAATTTAGCTCCTGCATAACAGGGGCAAATTTAGCACGCCATACGCGCGGGTTTAGATCCCCTGTATGGTGTAATAAAATTTTACCCGTTTTATCCACTAAAAATGTTTCAGGGGCACCTGATACACCTAAATCAAGTGACAAGGTACGGTGCAAGTCTAAAATATTAAACTGGTATGGGTCGCCAGCACGGCTGAGCATATCACTCACATCGGTACGCAAAGCTTGCATATCAAATGGACCATCAAAATCGGCATCGTAGCCTTGTACATAGTACAAACCAATAATTTTTACGCCTTGCTCACGCAGCTTGGTTAAATACCCAAGTTCAACTAAACATGTAGGGCACCAAGTCCCCCATACATTAAGTAAATAAACTTCGCCTTTTAGGCTTTCATCTGTCCAGCGCTTATCATCTTGCATTAAATCAGGCAGGTTAAACGCAGGCATCGTTTGGCCTAGTCGACCGGTTTGAATTTCACGCGGGTTGGCAAACAAACCTTGATACAAAAATACACATAAAAATATGAATATTAATAACGGTGCTAAAGCTAAAATTTTACGGTTCATTACGCATTCTCCAACGCTTTTTTTCGTGTACTTGCTGATGTACGGTAGCGTTTATCAAATAAAATCATAAACCCTGCAAGCGATATAAGTACACCGCCTATCCACATCCAACGCACGAAAGGTTTGTGATAAATACGCAGTGACCATGCCCCTTTACTTAATTGCTCACCAAGCGCTAAATATAGGTCGCGAGTAAAGCCGGCATCAATTGCCGCTTCGGTCATAAATTGCATACCAATATCGTATTTGCGTTTTTCTGCATGTAACTCAGTCACTAGTTTATCGTTATTGAATACCGACACTACACCAGCATGCCCACTGTAGTTAGGGCCGCGTATTGATTTAACGCCATCAAATCGGTATTCGTATTGGTTAAGCGTAACAATATCGCCTTGCTTCATAGAAACATCACGCTCTACCGAGTACGCCGAAGTAAGCGTAACGCCTGCAATAACAAATGCTAAACCAACGTGACCTAGCACCATTGCCCAGTAGCTAATGCCTAAACGTTTAATGCCTTCTTTTAGCGTTCCGTGAACCGACGCCTTGGCGTATAAATCTATAGCAGTTGAGACTGCAACCCATACACCTAATGTGGTTGCTAATAATGTAAGTGGTTTTACGACATCGTAGCTTGAGAACAACCACGCACAGGTAATAACAACACTTATTAACACACCTATTAATACTTTATTTTGTAGTACAGCCCACTTGTTTTGTTTCCAACGAAGAAAAGGCCCTATTCCCATTAATATGGCAAATGGTACTAATAAAATGGCAAACATTTTATTAAAGAACGGTTCGCCAATAGAAATACTGCCTAGGCCCATTTCTTTATGCACCATAGGTAACAAAGTACCTAAAAGAACAATTAATGTGGCTACCACTAAAAAGATGTTGTTAAGCCATAAGGCCACTTCGCGTGATACAAACTTGTAACGGCCTTCGCTTTTAACTTGTGATACGCGCAGCGCATACAACGATAAACCGCCGCCAACAACAATGCCTAAAAAGGCTAGAATGAATAAACCTCTATCGGGGTCAGTGGCAAATGCATGCACCGATACAATAATACCTGAGCGAACAATAAAGGTGCCTAATAAGCTTAGGGAGAATGCAGCGATGGCAAGCAGCACAGTCCACGATTTAAATACACCGCGCTTTTCTGTCACGCTCAAAGAGTGCAATAAAGCCGTAGCGACTAGCCAGGGCATAAGCGATGCGTTTTCTACCGGATCCCAAAACCACCAGCCACCCCAGCCAAGCTCAGAATAAGCCCACCAGCTGCCTATGGTTATTCCTAAACTTAAAAAGCCCCAAGCAGTCATCGTCCATGGGCGAGACCATTTAGCCCAGGTGTTATCAAGTTTACCTGTTAAAAGTGCTGCAATAGCAAATGAAAACGCAACCGATAACCCCACATATCCCATATACAGTAATGGCGGATGAATGATCATACCGGGGTCTTGTAGAAGCGGATTTAAATCACGCCCTTCAACAGGGAAATACGGCAGTAAGCGTTCAAACGGACTTGAAAGCAGTAGTGTGTACATCATAAAACCGACACCTAAAAAGCCAAGCACACCTAAAACGCGTGCACGCAACACCCAAGGTAGGGATTTAGAACGCATAGCAACTACGGCGGTCCACCCTGCTTGCATTACAAGCCACAGTAAAATAGCGCCTTCGTGCCCACCCCACGTAGAGGTAATTTTATAATACCAAGGCAACGTACTACTTGAATGGTACGCCACATAAGATACCGTAAAGTCATCTGTTAAGCTGGCATAGATAAGCGCAGCAAACGAGAGAAGTACAAAAGCAAATTGCCCAACGGCTAAAGACGGGGCCGCACGCATTAAACGAAGATTACCGGTATGCGCGCCCCACAGCGGAAAAATACACAGTAAAACGCTTAGCACCATGGCAAGCGTTAAAGAAAAATAACCAAGTTCTGGGATCATATTAGCTACCGCTATCTAGGTTGTATTTTGGTTTTTCGTGTTTAATTCCTTTTACGGCTTCTGCTACTTCTGCTGGCATGTATTCTTCATCATGCTTAGCCAGTACTTCAAAAGCTTCAATCACGTTTGGTTCTACAAGCACACCTTGCGCTACAATACCTTGGCCTTCGCGAAATAAGTCAGGCAAAATGCCTTGGTATTTAATTGTTACCAATGGCCCAGTATCAATCAGTTTAAAGCTGACTTGTAAACTTTGTTCATTACGAATGACAGAACCCGGCACAACCATACCGCCAATACGCAACTTTTGCCCTATTTGCGGTTTTTCTTTATCTGGGCCTTTGCCGTCTATTAGCTCGCTTGGTGTATAAAATAAGTTTATGTTTTCTTGTAGCGCATAAAGCACTAGGCCTACAGAGGCACCAATACCAAACAGTACTGCAATAATTACCAATAGGCGTTTTTTACGTCTTGGGTTCATGAGATTTGTTCCTGCTTCGCTTTTTTAATTCGCGCTTCGCGCGCAACTTGCTGCTCTACTGAGGCCATAATACGTTTTGTATCACGTAAAGAGCTAAATAAAATGCCCAACAAAATTAAGGCGCATGTACCAAATGAAAGCCACACGTAAAACCCGTAGCCTCCCATTGCAATAAAATCAGAAAAAGAGTCAAACTGCATAATTTACCCCTTACTTAACAAGGCTCGAACCCAAGGTCGATGCTTTTCACGTTGTAATATTTCATTTTTAAGGCGAATTAACGTTACAGTGCCCACAAACGCTGCAAATGCTAAAATATTTACCATAAGCGGCCAAAACATACTTGGGTCAATGGCTTTTGTATCAAGCTTTGTGATTGTTGCGCCTTGGTGCAGGGTGTTCCACCACTCTACGGAGTAGTGAATAACAGGTAAATTAATTACCCCTACAATGGCTAAAATAGACGCTGCGCGCCCTGCTGATTTTTTATCTTCAAAGGCATGGTAAAGCGACAGCACGCCTAAGTATAAAAACAATAAAATAAGTTCAGAGGTTAAACGTGCATCCCATACCCACCAAGCACCCCACATAGGTTTACCCCATGCAGCGCCGGTAATTAAGGCAATAGCTGTAACACATGCTCCCACCGGGGCAATAGCAATTACAGCAAGTTCAGCGTTACGTAATTGCCACACTAAAGCGACAATAGCTGCTATAGCCATAGAAGAGTATGCGCCCATAGACAAAATAGCCGATGGAACATGAATGAAAATAATACGGTAGCTGTCTTTTTGTTGATAATCAGCTGGTGCAAAACCTAAGCCCCAAATCCAACCAACAAGCATACTTATAACCGTAACAACGGCAAAATAAGGCAGTAACGTATTACATAATTGATATGCGCGCTCTGCTTTTGCGTAGGGATGTAACCACTTCCACATATTAACTTACACTCACTTTTAATGCTGACGATATGGCGATGGGTGCGCACATAATAGCAACTACTAACATGGCCCCAAGAATGGCAAGCTGCCCGCTATAATCCAGCGACATAGTACTGGTATCAATGGCTGACGTTGCAAAAATTAAAACAGGAATATACAAAGGCAACACTAATAGGCTCATTAAAATGCCGCCTTTTTGTAATCCCACAGTAAGGCCAGCCCCAATTGCACCAATAAAGCTTAATAATGGCGTGCCTAATAATAATGTTAATACGGTCGCTAACAGCGCAGAGCTCTCTAAATTAAGCAATAAAGCAAATAACGGTGTCATTAATACTAATGGTAAACCGGTAACAACCCAATGCGCCGCGACTTTAGCCAACACGGTGAGTGATAGCGGGTACGATGAAGCAATTAGCTGCTCCAACGAGCCATCGTTATAGTCGTCTCTGAACAATTTATCGAGTCCAAGCATGGTAGAGAGCAAAGCTGCTACCCAAATAATACCTGGCGCCATTCTGTTTAATAGACCGGGCTCTGGGCCAATTGCTAACGGAAATAAAGAAATAACAATGAGAAAAAACAAGATAGGATTGATAATTTCAGCGCGCTGGCGAAATGCAAGCTTTACATCTTTACTAAATACCGCACTAAACAGCAGCCAATATGAATGTTGACGAGTCATCAGTAACGATACTCCAAGGTCACCGTTTGTAGGTTTTCAAACTGTGTTGTTAAATCTTGATGGGTTGTTAGTAAAATAGCGCCACCACTTTTTAAGTGCTCAGAAAAACGTTTTTGTAAAAAAGCAACGCCATTTTTATCAAGTGCAGTAAAGGGTTCATCAAGCACCCATAGTTTTGCATCACTTAACCATAATCGCACTAAAGCGACACGACGCTGCTGCCCTGCAGAGAGCATTCTTACCGGCACATCTTCAAGGCCCACTAAGCCAAGCTTAGCTAAAATTGGATATAAGTCGGGCTCATTTGTATAGCCGTTAATGTGTAACCAATGGCGTACGTTTTCCAGTGCGCTGAGCTGCACATTGACACCGGTTTTATGGCCTATAAATAGCAGGTCTGTGGCGTACTCTTCATAATGCTTGGTAATAGCTTGCTGGTTATAAAGAATAGCGCCTTCATCAGGCACACTAAAGCCTGCGACAATACGCAATAATGATGTTTTGCCAGCCCCGTTAGGACCTGCTAATTGCATGATTTGACCGCTATTTAGGCTAAAATTAAGATCCGCAAACAAACAACGTTCTTGCTTGATGCAGGTGACGGACTTAATGTGTAACAAGATGACGTTTCTCTATGCCAAAAATTAGGCGTTAGTCTACCATAATGATAGGGTAATACGAATATTGCTTTAAAATCGATTCACGAAAATTAGCGAAAACTTGATTTAAAATAATGAATAATCCAACGCAAATCACATTATCTAATTCATTGGTTAATAACCAAAGCGCCCCGAGCACTTCGCACGAATTAGTACAATTACCCGAGCAGGTACTTGCGGCTAAAAATATTCAGTTTTCAAAAGGCTCAATTACACTCGATGTTTTAATAGATAAACACTGGCAAACTCTACGCTTAGGCATAACGCATGCCCCTCAAAATACAGACAAAATAGCAAGTGCTAACATACAGCTCAGCGCTGATGGAAAGCAACTAAATATTACTGCCAACAATACTAATATTACACTTAGCAACGCATCACAACTGCAGCGTTTTTTAAATTATGTTAGTACCGGTAGTGAAATACAAAGTAAACCCTTGCCAGTCAATGTACAGCTTTCGCCGTCACCGCAGCTTATGATACCTAGCCTTAATGCCAGTATTGCAATTAACAAAGAAACCGCACAGCTGTTAAATACCGAGCAGCCATTACAGGTACTTATTAATACAACCAATAAAGGCGCACAAATAAATGTTATTAACCGCTTTGCTGACACCGTTCATACTCAAACTCTCAGCCAACATAAAATTTCGCAGCTATTAACTAACTTACTGCCCAGCGCGCAACTACAAGCAACGCCTAAATTAGCTATTATTTCGCACCCTCAGCATAGCGGCTCGTTCACAACCCCGATAACCAATAAACAGCTTAGTGAATTGCCTAGCAAGCCCGTGGCAGTCAATATTACTAATCAAGCAGATAAGCTGCTCATTAAAACTAACTTACCTAAAATGCAGGTCGCACTTAATAACTCATTTAGTAAACCCTTTACCGACTTGGTTTTATCACAGCAGCAAAATGCAGCCAGCCCCCCCGCTGATAAAACAAGCCCGCAGTTAAGTGCACAAAGCCCTATAAAGTCATGGTTACAAAGTAGCTTTAGTGATATAAAAACGCGAATTAACGATGCCGTTAAATACTTTGAAAACAAACCCTTTGCGAGTAAAACGCCGCCTTTGCAGGCTCAACAAGCTAAGCTTGATGTAAATAAAACGCCTACACAAATAAACACGCTAACAAACCCTAATTTAAGCAAGCTAAATATAACCGCAGAAGTTGCTAATCATTCTTTTACCCCTAGCAGCCCTTTAGCTAAACACTTTGCGCAGCTTCCTCCTTTAGTGCAAATAACCCAGCAATTAAAGGCGAGTGTGTCGTTATGGCAATCAGCAAACAATAAAGCTCAGCCCCATGCAGTGAGCGCCCAACCAACAAATGTAAGTACGCAAGGCAACTCTTCTGTGCCGCTGAGTTTAAAAACACTACATGCCACAACTTCACAGGTAAATACTCCTAACCAACCCAGTTTGTCTCACTCACTTTTTAACACAGCTGTAAGTCAGCAGTTACAACCAACAGAGGCTAAACTTTTAACCTCGCTTTTAAATTTGCCAACAGAGAGTGAGCGCCCAAATAGCGCTTCCAACCCTAAAACATTGTTGAGTAGCCAAATTACTGACATAGCAAGTAAAGCTACTCAAAATACACCTGATCTTACGCGTTTAGTGAATCAAGCTTTTAATAGAATGGTCTCCAGTACTAATGTGCACCCAGCCACCATACAGCGAGAGCTTTTAAGTACCTTACAACCGCTTACTACGCCAAACGACACACTACAAAGTAGCTTTACAAAAGGGCTTGAGCAACTTGCGGTTACTATTTTAGCGGCGCCAATAATAAGCCAATCAAGTACTTCACTAACGTTTAATAACCACACAGGCGTGGATGCCCTACTTAATGTGCTTTTACCTACTTTTAAAGTAGGTAATGGCGCGGATAAACTATTAGAGCAACTTCAACAAACACAAATACAAGAGCTTGCCCCAGAGCTGCTACAAGTTAAAAATACCCTTAGCCAAGTACAAGTAACTACGCCAAACCAACAAAGCGACACAACCCCGCTAGCACAGTTTTTATTTCCGATGAAACTTCCGCCTGAAGCGGGACAAACAGAGATAACCTTAGGGCAATATAAAAAAGCCAGTGTAGATAAAACCGAAAAAAACGTGTGGTTTGTTAGATTAAATTTTGATTATGCACAGCAAGGGCAATTACAAATAGTGGCTGAGCTTATGGACAAAGCGCTCGATTGCCAGCTACTTGCCTCTAGCCAAGAAGTAAGTGCAATTGCACACCCTCACTTAGATAGCCTCAGGGCTAAATTAGCTCAGCATGGCTTGCAAGTAGGCGAGCTAAACTTAAAACGCGGAGATGCTAGTCATCAAGCGTTTTATCAATCGCATGCCATTATAAATATTAAGGTTTAACATGACTGACACCTCTAATTTAGCAGCAAATAATAAATTCGCGATTGGCCTGTTGTATGAAGCAGGAAGCACCCCCGCGGTAAGTGTAAAAGGGTTTGGCGAGTTGGCCGATGAAATAATCGCAGCAGCGAAACAAAAAGGCATTATGATCCACCAAGATGAAGCACTTGCTAAAACACTCTCACACTTAGAATTGGGAGAGGAAATACCTAAAGAGCTTTATTATGTTATTGCTGAATTGATTGCTTTTTCGTACGTGCTTCGTGGGCAGTTCCCACCTGGCTGGCAAGACTTTCAAGGTAAGCTAAATGTAAAGGCATAACTAGGTGGATAAATTATATCTCCCCATTTATTAAGTATTACTGCACATTGGTATTGTGTAGTTAAAAGCAAAAAAGACGCTAGGCGTCTTTTTGTTTATGTAACGAAAATAATAGTTCAGCCTCAGCCCTAGGAAGCTCGCACTCGCGTATCACCTCATCTAAATCTGCGCCAAGCTCAACCATTTTAACAGCACGAGAATATATTTTTGCGTCTGGGTCATCATATTTTTGGGCAGCTTGTTGTTGCATCAACTCTTGATTTTGTTGCTCAACTTCAAGTACGCGCTTACCTATACTTAAAAGCCCTGTTCTGAGCTCAGACACTTCACTGCGTAATATATGTGTTTGCTCTGAGGTATCTTTTAATTGCTGTGATACCGCATTAAGCTCCGCCGACTGTTTATTTTTTAATGCAACAATTAGCGCCAGCGATATTAAACCTATCCCTAGCGCTGCTATTGCGATACTGAGTAACAACATAATTTTAGTGGTAAAGCTTAAATATCGCTTAACTCATCCCATTCGTCATCGCTAAGTAATTTATTTAAATCGACTAAAATAAGTAATTCGTTATCGCGGTTACATACACCTTGGATAAACTTAGCGCTTTCTTCGGTACCAACATTTGGCGCGCTGTCTATTTCAGAGCTGCGTAAGTACACAACTTCAGAAACACTATCAGCTAAAATACCAATTACTTGCTCTTCTGCTTCAATAATTAAAATGCGAGAGTTATCAGTTGCATCCGCAGCAGGCAAACCAAAGCGTGCACGAGTATCAATAACAGTGACTACGTTACCACGTAAATTTATAATGCCAATAACGTATGAAGGTGCACCAGGTACTGGGGCAATTTCGGTATAACGTAAAATTTCTTGCACTTGCATTACGTTTACGCCATACGTTTCTTCTTCAAGCTTAAACGTTACCCACTGTAAAATTTCATCGTTGTTATCTGCGTTTTTATTCGCTGATAATAGTCTATCTTCGCTCATGCTGTTACCCCGTAATGGTCGTTACTACTGACGGCTATCTAAGCCTTTTTCTAATAGTGCATTTAAATTATCTACATCTATTAAAGCACACATTTTTTCTTTAATAACACCGGCAAGCCAAGGGCGTTTGCCACTGTTTTTTCGCCATTTTACATCTTCTTTACTCAATGTAATGTTATTTATTAACTTTTCGGCCAATAAACCCCAGTTGCTATCGCCTAGGGTTATTAAATACTGATAATTAAGAGAGGCCTCTAACTTTTCATCGTACTTTTCAGGCATTACCCAACGTGCAGTATCAACTACGTTTAGCTTTTCATCTCTATTAAGCATAACGCCTTTAAACCACTTTGGCTTACCAAATAAATGATTTACTTCACCTAATTGATGAATTCCTCCAAGCGCTTTCAAAGGAACAGCCAATGTTAAACCAGCCACTTCAAAAAACAGAGCCTGAAATTCACCTTCAAAGTAATCTTCTTGGCTATGTAATAAAGGAGCAGGTTCTGTACTTAACTGGGTTTGCACCTCAGGTGTCTCTAATGGCTCAGGCTCAATAGGTGCAGGTGGCGAAATAGTGGCGTCAGCCTCGCTATTACTCTCTTTTACTTGCTCAGAATAAAGCTGCTCGGTTACTTTTAATTGCGCTTTGGGCTTTAAAAGTACTTCGTCGTTTTGTAAGGCACTAGGTACTTGCTCAAGTAGCTTTGCTACAGGCTCAAGGTTTTCCTCAGGTTCGTCTTCGCATAATAGCGCCCCTAAGTATTGAGTCATTACTTTTTCATTAGCAAATAATTGCTTACTCATTCATTAACCTTGTCCAATTAAATAATCTAATAACGCTTTATAAGCGTAAACCCCACGTGAACGTGGGCAAAACTCTATGGGCACCTTTTGTGCAAGGCTTGCATCTCTAAACTTTGTATCAACGGGGATCACTCCTGGCCATACTTTATCTTTATATGTATTTTGCAACGTTTTGTAGGCTTCAAGCGACGCTTTAGTGCGCTTATCATACATAGTAGGGATTATAGTATATTGGTACTGTTTCGCTTGAGAGCTTTGCATTAATTCCATAGTGCGCATCATTCTATCAAGCCCTTTGAGCGCCAAAAACTCAGTTTGCACTGGCACTAAAATACGTTCGCTGGCGGCTAATGCGTTCACCATTAAAACACCTAAAACGGGCGGGCAATCAAGCAGCGCATAATCGTAATGTTCACTAATTTTTGCAAGTGTTTTTTTTAAAATTAAGCCCATTCCCGTTTTATTGCCCATACTTCTATCGAGGGTTGCTATAGCCATCGTCGCGGGCAATATATCCAGGTTTTCCATCGTAGAGGGGCACAATGCTTGAAGTACTTCTTCACTTTGCATTGAGGTGCCGCGGGCAAAAATATCGTACACACTGACTTCTAAATCTTCAGAATCAATACCAAAATAGTACGTTAGTGAGGCGTGAGGGTCGGTATCAATGAGTAATACGCGTTTACCTTGCAAGGCCAAAATACCAGCAAGACTGACAGCCGTTGTGGTTTTACCTACACCGCCCTTTTGATTTGCTACTGTCCAAATCTTCACATTAAGTCCTAATTACTGTTCATTGCGCGTGGTGATTCTGATGCCACCATGAGGTAAACGAATTATTTTAATAGAGTTATCATTAGAGGGAAGTTCGACCTCTGGCTCAGGCGCAGCTTGTTGCACTTGCTCATCAGGCTCAGCTTCATTTTCGGTGGTTTGTTGTACTAAGCCATACTTAGAAAGCGCAATAACAACTTTACGATTCTCTGCTCTACCCGCTGCGGTGTCGTTATCGGCAAAAGGTGAGTATTGCCCATACCCCTCGATTGCCATTCGCGCTGGGTTAATTCCTAACGTTTCTAATTCAACTAAAATAGAGGTCGCCCGTGCAACTGACAACTCCCAGTTAGAGCGAAACATTTCATTGCGAATACTTTCGTTATCTGTGTAACCTCTTACCCTTATGTAGTTATCTACTGGGGCAATAATATCTTTTACAATTTTTACGACTTGTTTTGCTCGCGCGTGGGCCACAGAGCTACCACTTGAGAAGAGCATTCCTGAACTTAGCTCAATAATAAGCCAGTCTTGGTTGAGCTCTAAACTTGCTTCTCCATCACGAATTTCATCAATAAGTGCTGAATGTAATTTAGTTAACAGACTATCGAGTGGTTTACCTAAATGTTTTTGTTTTATATTGCTGGTATCACTATGTCCATCTAACAGCTCTGGGCCAGACTCCTGTTTTTGAATGCTCTCACCGTACAATAACTCTTGCTCTGGGGTAACACGGTCAGTAAGTAGCCCTTCGCCTGTCACGCCCTCACCTTGTTGCGATTGTTGCCTTGCTGATTTGTCAAAAACCTGTTCTAGGGAGTCGGAGAGGATTTGAAAACTTTCTTCTTTATTTATGGCAATGGCATACATAACCACAAAAAAGGCAAACATAATGGTCATGTAATCAGCATAAGAGACTAACCAACGTTCTGTATGTTGATTTTTTTCAGCTGATTGACGTAAGCGCCGGCGTAACATAAAAGTTACTCTACCACGACATTAGGGCGCTCTGTGCGATAAGCTTCAAGCTTTAATTCTATGTTTATAGGACTTTCGCCAAGGCTTATAGCAATCACCCCTTCGGCCATCATTTCATGGTAAAGCATTTTTTGATCTACTCGCTGCTTAAGCTTATTGGCCATAGGTAAAAATAATAAGTTAGCTAAACCCACCCCATATATTGTTGCAATAAATGCGGTGGCGACCCCTGCACCTAGCTTTTGAGGGTCGGTAATAAATGACATTGCTTGAATAAGGCCAAGTACAGCCCCTAAAATACCTATAGTTGGGCTATACCCGCCCATGGCTTCGTACACTTTACTTGCTTCAAGTAAGCGGTCTCGTTCAAGCATTAAATCTATTTCTAAGGTGTCGCGTAGCTTTTGCTCCGAACACCCATCTACGAGTAAACTAAGCCCCTTTGCTGCATAAGGATCTGGGTGACTAAGTGCCTCTTTTTCAAGCGCTAAGTACCCTTCCTGGCGAGCTTTATGCGACCACGTTTTAATTTGCTCTATGGCTTGCTCAATATTGTACTGGGGTGAAAAAAACACCCAATGGCTCATGCTTAGCGTTTTTTTAAAGGTGCTTGTGGCCGTTTGCAACATAACAGCCCCTAAGGTGCCGCCAAGCACAATAATAAGTGCAGGGCCATTAAATAACGCCGTGACAACGCCACCCTCTAAAGAGTAACCAATCGCTATAGCGCCCAGCGCAATGATTAACCCTAAAACAGAGAGCTTATCCACAACCAGTCTCTCTTTTTATTCTTGCTGCTACGTCATTTAACGCTAAATGCTCAGAGGCAAGCCCAGCATTGGCAATAGCTTGAGGCATACCGTATACCACACAGCTTTTTTCATCTTGCGCCCAAATTGTTGCGCCAGATTGCTTAAGCATTCGCGCGCCATCACGTCCATCAGCGCCCATGCCGGTTAAAACAATAGCAAGTACGTCTCCTTGGTAGCTTTTAGCAACACTTGCAAAAGTAACATCAACGCTTGGTTTGTAGCTTATTCGTTCACTATTATCTTCAAATACACGCAACGTTTTGTTACCACTTCGCCCCTCTACCATCATTTGCTGTCCACCAGGTGCTAAGTAGGCTGTGCCGGCTTCTAGCCTGTCACCTTGTTGCGCTTCTTTAACGCGTATTTTGCAAAGGCTATTCAAACGTGCCGCAAACGCAGGCGTAAATGCCGCCGGCATGTGCTGAATTAACAAAATAGGGTGTGCAAAGTTAGCAGGTAATTGGGTTAATATAGTTTGTAAAGCAACTGGCCCGCCAGTTGAAGTGCCAATAGCCACTATTTGATAGTGTTTACCGCTGGCACGCGTGGGCATACTGGGTGTAGTTGTTGTCTGCACTGGGGCAGCACGTTGAAAGCTTCTATCAGGTTGTTTAAGCGAAGAGCTTGTTGTGGCTAGTTTGCTTGCAGGTGGAGCTGTAGTCTTACTTGATGTTAATGGCCTAACAGGGCGTGGTGCACGCCTGCGACCAATTTCCTTCACTTTGGCTTGCAATAACTTGATTGCATCTTCGTTATTTCGTGCAATGTCTTCAAACTTTTTCGGTAAAAAGTCCATAGCTCCGGCATCAAGTGCATCTAAAGTTGCGGTTGCACCGTCGCGGGTTAATGAAGAAAACATAAGTATTGGCGTTGGGTTACTCGCCATAATTTCTTTTACTGCGCTAATACCATCAAGCACAGGCATTTCTACATCCATGGTGATCATATCTGGACGTAACTGCGCTGTTTTTTCTACGGCTTCTCTACCGTTAACAGCAAAACCTATTACTTCAATACCGCTGTCTTGTTCAAGAATTTCGCTTACTCGACGGCGAAAAAAACTGGAATCGTCAACAACTAAAACTTTTACGGCCATTGCGCTCTCTTATTAAATTTATGTGTAGGCATACACAGGTATGCCTACATTTTATCCTGCGTAATGCTTAAGCATATTAGGTACATCCAGAATCAGCGCAATACCACCGTCAGATGTAATTGTTGCACCAGCCATTCCAGGCGTACCTTGTAATAACGCATCAAGAGGCTTAATAACAACTTCTTCTTGGCCAATTAATGAATCAACCACAAAGCCAACTTGCTGAGTACCTATTTGTACAATTACCACATGACCTTGCGCTTTTCGCTGAGAACAATCAGCACCTTTAACTAGCCAATGCTCTAAGTAAAATAGCGGTATCGCTTTTTTACGAACAATAATTGTAAGCTGACCATCTACAACATTGGTTTTGGTTAAATCTAAGTGGAATATTTCACTCACACCAGCAAGTGGTAACGCAAACGTTTGCTCACCAACAATAACCATCAGCGTAGGTAAAATAGCCAGTGTTAATGGTACTTTTATCTCTAAAATAGTCCCTACGCCCAACTCTGACTGTATACTCACAGAGCCATTAAGCTGCGTAATTTTAGTTTTTACTACATCCATGCCTACGCCACGGCCAGAAATATCAGATATCTCTTCTTTGGTCGAAAAGCCTGGTGCAAATATTAAGTTATACGCTTCTGTATCTGATAAGCGACTTGCCTGATCATGGTCAATAACGCCTTTACTGATCGCTATTTTTTTCAGTTTTTCCGCATCCATACCTGCACCATCATCTTTAATGGTTAACAAAATATGGTCGCCTTCTTGCGAAGCCGATAATGTAACGTTACCAGTTCTAGGCTTACCCGCAGCTTCACGCGCTGCTGGCATTTCAATACCATGGTCAACTGAGTTTCGTACTAAATGCACCAACGGATCGGCCAGTGCCTCAACTAAGTTTTTATCTAAATCGGTTTCTTCACCTACAAGCTGTAAATCAATTTCTTTATTTAAGCTACGGGCTAAGTCACGAACTACGCGAGGGAATCGGCCAAACACTTTTTTGATAGGCTGCATTCGCGTTTGCATTACTGCACCTTGAATATCAGCAGTGACCACATCAAGATTTGATATCGCCTTACCCATCGCTTCACTGTCTGTATTGGTCGCTAAACTGACCAACCTATTTCGTACTAATACCAACTCGCCAACCATATTCATTATTTGGTCTAAACGCTTTGTATCAACACGTACTGTGGTTTCAGCAGGTGGAGGCGTAGCTTTTTTGGGTGCAGCGCTACTCGCTGGTTTTTCAGCCACTTTAGGTGTAGGCGCAGCGGCTTTTGCCGCCGGAGCTTGTTTTGCTGCAGGTGCTGGCGTAGGCTTTTCTGGCGTAGGTTTTGCTGGCGTAGGTTTTGCTGGCGTTTGTGCTACAGGTGCAGCCTTAGGTGGCTGCGGTGCAGGTGTGTCAGCTTCTTTTGATTCTGGTGCGGCGCCTTTACCATGCAGTTCATCAAGCAGTGCTTCAAATTCATCATCGCTGATTTCATCATCACCGCTATCATTTGCAACAGCCGCTGGTGGTGCTGTGTGTTTTACTTCTGGCTCACTGCTTGAAGTATCTCCTGCAACCGGACCAAAACTACCTACACCGTGTAATTCATCTAATAAACTGTCAAATTCATCATCGGTAATATCTGAACTTGAATCTGGCTCTGCACTTGCACTTGGTTGCGACACCGGGCTTTGCCCTTTGCCGTGTAGCTCATCAAGTAAGCTTTCAAATTCATCTTCTGTAATTTCATCAATTTGCGTGCTATCTGCTGAAGGGCTTGAACCTGCCACATCAAATAGTTCATCAAATGCAAATGGGTCTTCATCATCTGTTGCGCTAACGGGAGCTGCGGGTTCTTGTTCAACAACTTCGGGGGCTGTTTCAGTAAGCTCGTCATCCGTAGGCGGTTGACCAAGTTTGTGAAGGGTTTCTAATAATTGAGGGTCTGCTGGGTCCGGCTGTTCGCGGTTTTGAATAGTGGCAAACATTTCATTAATGGTATCTAGTGCTTGTAAAATCACATCCATTAATTCTGAATTAACAGTTCTAACCCCTTGGCGTAAGAGATCAAATACGTTTTCAGCACCATGACAGGCATCAACAAGCTCAGTCATAGCTAAAAAGCCTGCCCCCCCTTTTACGGTATGAAAGCCCCTAAAAATAGCATTTAGTAACTCAGTATCTTCTGGGTTATTTTCTAGCTCAACTAACTGTTCAGATAAAAGCTCTAGGATTTCTCCAGCCTCTACAAGAAAGTCTTGTAAAATATCTTCATCGACTTCAAAGCTCATGCAGTTACTCTCCTCTTAGAAGCCCAAACTTGATAATAGGTCATCGACCTCGTCTTGGTCAGATACAACATCATTTCGCGACTCTTTATCAATAATAGGGCCTTCAGGACCTGCTAATGTTTGTGCGGCAACCAGTTCTTCTGTTTCTTGTTGTTCTTTACTTTCAACAATGCTGTCATCTTGTGCAGCAAATGCTGTTAAAAGGTGGATTAAACTTTCTTCTACTTCTCTGACTAATTCAATTACACGGCGGATAACCTGGCCTGTTAAATCTTGAAAATCCTGCGCCATTAGTACATTGGTCATTAAAGTTTGCAACTCATCAGTTTTATGATGAGAGCTGTTCATAAACTTGTCGATGCTGTGGCATAAGGTTTTAAACTCGCCCAGCTCTATTTCGCGGTTCATAAGCCTATCCCAAGTAGGCTTAATATGTGCAATTTCATCTGCTAGCTGCTGCGCAATAGGAAGGCTTGCTTCGACCGCATCCATTGTCTTATTAGCTGCATTTTCTGTCATTTCCATGACATAGTTTAAGCGCTTTTTCGCATCCGGTATTGCATCAGTGGTTAAATCGGTTAAACGCGTATCAAGTTCAAAGCTTTTAAGGGCTTCGTGTAATTGGCGTGTTAACTTACCTACTTCAGCAAAAAGCTGCGATTGCTCTTGAGAGGCAGTATCTAAAATTAATTGATCTGCTTTATCTTGCTCACCGTTTTCTAAAAAAACGACGAGCTGACGAGCTTGTTCTAAAGTAATTTGAGGCGCAGCTGGTGCTGACATAAGCCTCTCCTCTCATTAACCTAAGCGTTCAAACACTTTTTCTAATTTAGTTTTCAAAGTACCAGCAGTAAATGGCTTAACAATATAGCCATTAACACCTGCTTGCGCTGCCGCTATTATTTGTTCTTTTTTAGCTTCTGCCGTCACCATTAAAACCGGAATATGTTTTAATTTTTCGTCAGCTCTAATGGCTCTTAGCAAGTCAATACCCTGCATGCCTGGCATGTTCCAATCGGTTACAACAAAGTCAAAAACCTGATTTTGCAACATAGGTAATGCTGTAGAACCATCGTCAGCTTCTTGAACATTCGTGAACCCTAGGTCACGCAACAGATTTTTTATAATACGTCTCATTGTAGAGAAATCATCAACAACAAGAATTTTCATGTTTTTATCCAAAACATCCTCCGGTGAGGTCTTAACCTATAATTTACTTACTACTAGTTTATCCAGTCATTGATTTTTGCTTTGAGCTTAATCATCGCCTGACCATGTATCTGACTTACACGCGATTCACTTACATCGAGTATATGCCCAATTTCTTTTAAATTCATTTCATCGTTGTAATACAAAGAAAGCACCATTGCATCTCGCTCTGGTAAAGACTTTATTGCCTCTAACAATGAATTATTAAACCGTTCATTTTTAACATTATTAAATGGTTTGTCTAGCGCTAAATCTTGACCTGCAGGGCTAATAACATCTTCATCTACCCCTAGATCTTCTATACCAAGCACTTTACTGGAATTAACATCATTTAAAATATGATGGTATTCTTCTAGCGAAATATCAAGTTTTTCAGCTACTTCAGTATCTTTTGGTTCTCTATTTAAGTTATTTTCTAATTCTGTGATAGTTTCGGCTACTAATCGGCTTTTACGGTGCACCGAACGTGGTGCCCAATCCCCTCTGCGCATTTCATCAAGCATAGCGCCGCGGATACGAATACCAGCAAACGTTTCAAAGCTTGCCCCTTTACTGGCGTCAAAGTTTTTTGAGGCCTCGATAAGGCCAATCATTCCCGATTGGATTAAGTCATCAAGCTGAACGCTAGGAGGAAGACGAGCTATTAAATGGCACGCCACTTTTTTGACAAGCGACGCGTGCTTTTCAACAATCACATTTAAATTTTGTGTTGATTGATATCCCATAGCTCTTTTCACCGATGTTGTCATAATCAGCCGTTTACTAGCTTCTCAATGAAAAACTCTAAATGTCCTGAAGGTTGATTAGGTATAGGCCATTTTACTGCTTTTGTCGCTAATGTTTTAAACGCGACTGCTGCTGGTGAATTAGGGAAAAGATCGACAATTACTTTTTGTTTACGCGTAGATTTACGCATATTTTCATCATATGGAATAGTCGCAACAAGCTCCATAGACACATCTAAAAAGCGGTCTGTTACTTTAGAGAGCTTTGCAAAAAGCTCTTGACCCTCGCGCATACTGCGCACCATGTTTGCAACAATTTTAAATTTATAAACGCCATGCTCGCGGCTAAGTACTTTAATAAGCGCGTAGGCATCAGTAATAGAGGTCGGCTCGTCGCACACCACCACCATGACATCTTGCGCTGCACGAGAAAAACTCAGCACCATGTCAGAAATACCAGCGGCGGTATCTACAATTAAAATATCAAATTCGGTATTAAGCTCACTAAAGGCACGAATTAACCCAGCATGCTCAGATGGGGTTAGCTCCACCATACTTTGCGAGCCTGATGTAGCAGGCACAATTTTAATACCGCCTGGGCCTTCAACTAAAATCTCGTCAAGTTCGCACTCACCTGAAAGGACATGAGATAAGTTTTTTTCAACACGTAGTCCTAGCATTACATCACAATTAGCTAGGCCTAAATCGGCATCTAATACTAATACACGATTACCCTGCTGCCCTAAAGCAATAGCAGTATTTAAAGAGACGTTGGTTTTACCCACCCCTCCTTTACCGCCGGTGACAGCGATAACTTTTACGCCGTTGTTGTTGTTTTGACTCATTTTGCGCAGGCCGCTTGCTTGATCTAATACTGTGTTAATCATACATCCCTACTGTGCTTGGCGCCACTGCTTGGTGCCTTGAATGTTGTGCTTTTGCTCTTTTTAAATACAATTGCTCAGCTTTTTTTACTAGTTTTTCAGCATTTGCAACGCGAATATCTTCTGGTACACGCTGACCATTAGTAAGATACCCTATTGGAAGACGATTTTGAATCGCTATACTAATAATCTCACCTAAACTTAATGATTCATCTAACTTAGTGAAAATACAACCGCTTAGCTGAACCTTTTTAAAATGTCTTACGGTTTCTTGCAGTACATTTATTTGTGCTGTGGCACTTAATACTAAATAACTACGTATATCTACTCGCTGGTTGCGCATTAACGTATTTAATTGCTCTGTAAGGCGTAAATCACGTTGGCTCATACCCGCTGTATCAATTAATACTAGACGCTTATTGCGTAAATGATATAAAACTTCAGCTAATTCATTAGCATCTTTTACTTGTTTAACACCACAACCAATAATACGACCATATGTTGCAAGCTGCTCATACGCACCAATTCTGTATGTATCAGTGGTGATTAGGGCAACTTTGTCGGCGCCATACTTTTGTGCGCCTAATGCGGCAAGTTTAGCTACTGTGGTTGTTTTACCTACACCAGTAGGCCCAACAAGTGCATACACACCCCCTTGGCGAAGAATTTCGTTATTGGTGGTTTGCATTTGATCTTCAACCATTTGCAATAATGCTTTCCAACCTTGCTGACGCGATACGTCATCTGGAATAAAACACGCCATTTGCTCTGCAACGTCTTTATCTATTCCCATGCCAACTAAACGGTCAATCATGCATGCACGTGTAGGGTCGCGACGTGCCATATCTTGCTGCATTAAACCCGATACTTGGTGTTCTAGTAACTGGCGAATTGCGTTCATTTCATCACGCATCGCGCTCATTTGGGCGCTTTCGTTGTTATTAGCTTGACTACGCGGTGCAACCGGCGCATCTAAATCGTCAAAGTCTTGATCTAAGTCATCAAAGCCTAGGCTGTCTGCTTGGGTTTGCATGCGTTTTGGCGCTTCATTTTCGCGAGCAAACATATTTGTCGTACGTGGCTGTGCTGGCTCTTGGTAATGCTCAGACGTATCAATACCTGATTGCGAAAACATAGAGGCTAGCTCAGGAGAGCGAGGGCGTGGCGACTGACGCTCTAATAAAGCTTGTAAGCTATCAGCTACTTTTGCTTGTGGCTCAGGTTGCGCACGCTTAGGCTCTGGCTTTACAAAGTTATGAGTAGGCTGTTGCACGGCTCTTTGCGGAGCAGGCGCTGCCTGTGGTTGTGCTGCGGCTTTAGGGGCTGCTTTGTCGTAATCTACTGCGGCAACAATTTCTACACCATTAGCGAGTTTTTTGTTCGACATAATAACGGCATCAACACCTAGCTCATCTTTAACTTCTTTCAGTGCGGTGCGCATATCTTTGGCAAAAAAACGTTTAATCTTCATGGTTCAACCCCTGTTAAAATCTTTATTGTTGGCCTACTGAGCTGACAATCTTGATCTGTCTTTCATCTGGTACCTCTTGATAAGACATCACCCTTAAACCCGGTATGGTGTACTTAACAAAACGAGATAACACAGTGCGTAACATTCCTGACGTTAGCAATATTGAAGGTTCTCCGGCCATTTCTTGATTCTGATGCGCTTCGTTTAATGATGTTTGAAGTCGCTCAGCAAGGCTTGGTTCTATTCCGGCACCTTCGTCGCCTGCATTTTGTAATGACTGATGCAACATCTGTTCCAACTCAGGCGCCAAGGTTATGACAGGGATTTCTGATGACATTCCCACAGCGTCTTGAACTATTAAACGGCGCAGCGAAATACGCACTGCAGCTGTTAAAACATCGGCATCTTGGCTACGTGGGCCGTACTCTACAAGGGTTTGAACAATAGAGCGCATATCACGAATAGCCACACCTTCGTTTAATAAATTTTGCAGTACTTTTACAACGGTTGTCAGTGGTAGTACTTCTGGCACTAACCCTTCTACTAAACGTGGATGGCTTTTAGCTAACATATCAAGCAGGTTTTGAACCTCCTCATGCCCTAGTAATAATGCGGCACTGTTAGTTAATAACTGGCTAATGTGGGTGGCTACCACAGTGGCTGAGTCAACCACGGTGTAACCTAGTGACTGTGCTTCGTCTTTTTGATCAGGCTTTATCCATACCGCATCTAAGCCAAATGCAGGGTCTTTGGTTTCAACCCCTTTAATAGGGCCAAATACTTGCCCAGGGTTGATGGCCAGTTCATCGCCATGTTTGAGTTCGCCTTCACCACTTGAAACACCCATCATGGTAATACGGTACGCATTAGGGTCTAACTCTAAGTTATCGCGAATATGTACAGGCGGTACTAAAAAGCCAAGCTCCTGAGATAACTTTTTACGCACCCCTTTAATTCGGTTGAGCAGCTCACCACCTTGAGATTGGTCAACAAGCGGAATAAGCCTGTAGCCAACTTCTAAGCCAATAACGTCAATTTGTTGTACATCGTCCCATCCAAGCTCTTTTTGCTCTTGCTTGTTTGCAACGCCAGTACCGGCAACGGCACCACTTTCAGCCTCTTGGGCTGCTAGAGCAGCGGCTTTTAATTTTTGCTGCTGAGTAAAATAAGCTAAGTAGCCAAGTAGTGCGCCTAAACTTAAAAAAGCAATATGAGGCATACCCGGAACCAACCCCATAATGATTAAAATACCTGAGGCGATAAATAATGATTTTTCGTTACCTAATTGGGCTTTAAATTGCTCACCCATATTATGTGATTCGTTTTGGCGAGTAACAACAATAGCAGTACCAATAGAGAGCAGTAATGAAGGAAGCTGCGCCACAAGGCCGTCACCAATGGTAAGTAAAGTATATACTTCCATTGCGCGGCTAAAGCTCAAGTCATGTTGGATCATGCCCACAAATAAGCCGCCAACAATATTAATAATTAATATCACGATACCGGCTATGGCATCGCCTTTTACAAACTTACTCGCCCCATCCATAGAGCCGTAAAAGTCGGCTTCGCGGGTTACTTCACTGCGGCGCTCACGTGCTTGCTCTGCACTAATAAAGCCAGCGTTTAAGTCGGCATCTATCGCCATTTGTTTACCCGGCATAGCGTCTAGCGTGAAACGAGCCGATACTTCAGAAATACGCCCTGCACCTTTGGTTATTACTACAAAGTTTATGATGATCAGAATTAAAAACACCACTAAACCTACCGCGTAGTTTCCGCCAATAACCACTGAGCCAAACGCTTCAATTACTTTACCAGCCGCATCGCCCCCATTGTGACCCTCAAGGAGCACCACGCGTGTACTGGCAACATTTAGGGCTAAACGCATAATCGTAGCGATTAACAATACCGCTGGAAACATGCCAAATTCGAGAGGTTTCATGGTGTAAACAGTCACCAGTAAAACAACTAAGGCAAGGGCAATATTAAATGAAAATAATATATCAAGAAGAAATGGCGGCAGCGGTAAAATAACCATACCCAGCGCTGCAAGTACTAGTAGCGGTGTGCCAACACCTTTGGCATACTCTTTTTTATCTTTGTTAAGTTGTTGTAATACCGCTTTAAAATCCATAACTCTACAATTCAATAAATTGACACTAGCCTGAATTTGCAATAACTATTCCAAGTATAGAGTCAGCAATAGATTCATTGAGTATTGATGCAAAATTTAAAGCAAGTGAGAGACAAGAGCGTATGGGCTTTATGGTTAGAATTTGCAGCAGCGTGTTTGTATTTAGGCAAGGCTCCCCTGTAAAGTGTGGTTAGCTCAACACACTCTAATCGTATTTGAAGTCATCAGGTATGGGCAGTTTAGACTTAAGAGGGATGGGGCGCTTTCCGCGGCCTTTTTTAAACCGTTTAAGCTGAAATACATAAGCTAAAACTTGCGCTACAGCGGTAAATAGCTGATCTGGGATCTGTTGGCCTATTTCGGCGGTATGATAAAGCGCCCGCGTAAGCATAGGAGATTCTACAATCGGTACTTCGTTACCTTTGGCTATTTTACGAATTTGCATAGCCATTTCATCTATCCCTTTGGCAAGTACAATCGGTGCACCTGCTCGCTCAGTATCGTATTTTAGCGCCACAGAATAGTGAGTAGGATTGGTTACAATTACGTCGGCATCGGGGACATCTTGCATCATCCTTCGCTGCGACATTTGCCTTTGTGTTTGCCTAATGCGCGCTTTAATTTGCGGATCACCCTCTGAGTTTTTGTACTCGTCTTTGATCTCCTGCATAGTCATTTTAAGTTGTTTGTTGTGGTTATAACTTTGATAAGGCGCATCTATTGCGGCAATAATCACCAAAGTGCACGACAACCCTAAAAACATCCACGAGAGTATTTCAAGGGCATGAATTATATTACTAGGTGCGCTTTCAATACTTAAATGCAAAATTTCATCAAAAAAAGTTTGAATCAAAAACACCGCAAAAATAGCCACCAGCGCAAACTTTAATATAGATTTTACAAGCTCTATCGCTGCTTGTGGGCCAAACATGCGTTTAAAGCCCTTCATTGGCGACATTTTACTGGGTTTAGGTGCCGCAGCTTCCCAACTAAAATTAAAGCCACCGAGTAAGGTATTTCCTATAAATGCTGCAATAACAATAATTAAAACAAACATCGCCATAGGAAACAGCAGCGCACTGGCCACCTCACTCCACACCGCAAACATTTTAGTGGTGTCGTAGGTTTCACTGCGATTTAAAGACAGCATCCTGCCCATAATATTGTATAAGCCTTTGCCTATTTCGGGCCCATATAACAGCAACGAAATTGCAGAAAAAATAAGTACAAACATAGTACCTAGTTCTTTTGAACGTGCTATTTGACCTTTCTTTTTAGCATCTTCGAGCTTTTTGGAGGTGGGTTCTTCTGTTTTTTCTTGTCCTGAATCTTCAGCCATTGCCCCTCCTACACCGTACAGCCAACAAGGCTACACATTAGCTCAATCATTTTTAACCACTGAAACTCAAATTGGGTTACAAAATTACCCAAGGTGGCCCAAATAATCATTAAACCGGCAACTAATGTAAACGGAAAACCTATTGAGAAAATGTTTAATTGCGGTGCTGCGCGGGTCATAATACCAAATGAAATATTAATAATGAGCATGGCCGTTAGGGGGGCTAAAGCCAATACCAGAGCAGTGGTAAACATCCAGCTGCCCCACGTTACTATGTCCCAGTAATGATCAACAGCCCACCACTGGCCGTTTATAGGCAACACCGAAAAACTATGCACCACCATTTGAATCATCATTAAATGGCCATTAAAAACAAAAAATAACAAGGTCGCTAAAATTAAGTAAAACTGGCCAACTGCAGGCACACTCGCACCATTTGAAGGGTCTATAACAGAAGCAAAGCCCAAACCGGTTTGCATTGCTAGTATTTGCCCAGCAAGCACAAAGGTATTTAGCATTAGCGTAGAGGCAAACCCTATCGCAACACCTATCAACATTTGCTGTATAACCACCAGCACCATTTCAAAAGAAAATAAATTAGTAAATGTTGCAGGAGGCAGCGCTGGCACCACTAAAAACGTTACCACTACCGCCAATCCCATTTTAATGCGTGTAGGTACGTTTTGTGCGCCTAAGCCCGCCATAATCATGATCATAGAGCTGATGCGAACTAAAGGCAGTAAAAAATCACTTAACCATTGAATAACAACAGAAAAAGGTAATTCCACAATTAGCCTGCAATTTCAGGAATGAGTAACACTAGGCGGGTAAAAAAGTCCATTAGCTCTTGAGTAAGCCAATGCCCACCTACAATAAGTGCCCCAATGGTAATTAATAATCGCGGTAAAAAACTTAGGGTTTGTTCATTAATTGAGGTTGCCGCTTGGAACACCGCCACCACTAAACCAACAAGTAAACCTGGTACCACAATAGCTGATACCAGCTTAATAACTAAAAACAGTGCATCGCTAAGAATATCAACAAAAATTCCTGGTTCCATGTTGTACTCCTAATGTTTAAAAGTGCGAATGTAAAACATGGTTTATGTCCCTAAGCCAAAGCTTTTGGCTAACGTGCCCATTACTAGGCTCCAGCCATCGACCAGTACAAATAACATTATTTTAAAAGGCAAGGACACTATCATGGGCGAGAGCATCATCATACCCATGGCCATTAATACCGAGGCAACCACTAAATCCACAATTAAAAACGGTATAAAAAACATAAAACCAATAATAAAGGCGGTTTGTAGTTCGCTGGTCACAAATGCAGGTATTAACACAATAAGCGGTGTGGCCTCTGGCGAGTCAAGCTGGTCATAACCGGCTATTTTGGCAAACGTTTCTAAGTCTTTTAATCGTACCTGCGAGAGCATAAAGGCCTTCATGGGCTCCTTTGCAAGCTCTAATGCTTGTACCGAAGTAACTTGTTCATTTAAATAGGGTTCTATCGCACGTTCGTTAACTTGCTGATAAATAGGCGCCATAATAAAAATACTTAAAAAAAGCGACATCCCTAATAAAACTTGGTTTGAAGGTGTTGATTGTAAACCAATGGCTTGGCGCAAAATGGCCAGTACAACAATAATACGGGTAAACGAAGTCATCATAATTATGGCGGCAGGAATAAAGCTCAGCGCCGTCATAATTGCCAGTACTTGCAAGGTTACAGAGTAATCTTGCGTCCCGTCGGCATTGGTTGTAATGGTTAGAGCGTCTATGCCCTCTGCACTGCTTGCGGCAGGTACAAATAACACAGCTAAAATAATCAGCAGCCACTTTATCATAGGGTTAATTCTTTTTATTTTGATTCGTTTGCGGGTTTAGTAGTTTGCTAAATCGCTTAGCAAGTTCTGGCAGTTCTTTTTCACTTAACGGCGTGTCTAATTTATGTAAGTAGTTAATACTGTGCGGGGTGACCCCTAATAAATGCTGTGCATTATCTATTTCAACCACCATTAAGCGCTCTCGAGAGCCAAGCGGTAAGCTTCGTACCACTTTAAATTCTTCGCTATTAGCTAAATTTGGGTTAAGTTTTTTAACAAAAAATGCCAGCACTACAATCAGTACTAGCACCGCAACCAACGACAACACCATAGACAAAATGTCGGCCGTAGGTGTTAACGTTTCTGCCTTTGTAAATACTGAGTTTGTTAAAGCAGCAAGGGAGCTCATCGTAATTTTTTGATCCGCTCTACCTGGCTAATAACATCCGTTAAACGAATACCAAATTTATCATTCACAACAACCACTTCGCCATGGGCAATGAGCGTACCATTTACTAATACATCCAGTGGTTCACCGGCTACACGGTCTAGTTCAACAACAGAGCCTTGGTTTAGCTGCAGTAAGTTACGAATATTTATTTTAGAGCGCCCGACTTCCATAGAAATGGTCACAGGAATATCTAAAATTGTATCGAGTTTACGCTTTTCGTCACCGCTAAGTTCATGTTTAGCATCACTTAGTTCATCAAGCTCTGCTACATGCGCTTCGGCGCTCTCATCACCGCCTTCGGCTTCAGCTAGGGCTGCTGCCCATTCGTCCATTGTGTCTTGATCATCGCTCATACTTTTAACCTTTTAATCAATTACCAGTCTAAGTCTACACCGTCAGAAAGGTGTAAATCATCTTCTAGTTCTGCTAATTCTGCATCTGAATCAATTTTCTTGCCGCCTTTGGTAAATACATGCAGCTCAGATTTAACTGAATCAGGGCGTTTAATTTTTTCACTAATTTGTAGCGCAACGTTATCGCGAGAACGACCCATTTTAGCTCTAAATGTAGGTAACTCCTCAACAAATACCGTAATATGCTCTGGCATTTCTACCGGTATAATATCGCCCGCTTTAAGTTCCATTATTTGTTTAAGAGACAAATCCACCTCAAGAAGTTGAGTCGACATATCAACCTCAACGTCCATAATTTCATCGCGTAAAGCTTTGCTCCAGCGCAAATCGGTGTCTTCTGTATCCGATTGTACACCCGCATCTAATAGCTCTCTAATGGGTTCAAGCATTGAATACGGCAGAGCAATATGAAAATCGCCGCCACCGCCATCTAATTCAATATGAAAAGAGCTAATAACCACAACCTCAGTAGGGCTCACAATGTTAGCCATTGCTGGGTTTACTTCTGAATCGAGGTATTCAAACGACACGTCCATAACCGGTGCCCATGCTTCTTTGTAATCTTCAAAGATAATTTTTAGTAGCATTTGCACGATTCGACGTTCGGTAGGGGTAAATTCGCGGCCTTCAATTTTGGCATGGTAACGCCCGTCACCACCAAAAAAGTTATCTACCAAAATAAACACTAAACGTGCTTCCATGGTGATAAGCCCAGTGCCTTTTAGCGGTCTAAAACGCACCATATTTAAACTTGTTGGTACAAATAAGGTATGAATGTATTCGCCAAATTTAATCATTTGTACGCCATTAATCGACACCTCTGCGGTGCGGCGCATCATGTTAAATAAGCTTATTCGCATATGACGAGCAAACCGCTCGTTAACAATTTCCAGGGTCGGCATGCGACCACGCACGATCCGATCTTGCGAAGAAAAGTCATACTGTAATGTACTGCCTTCGCCGTCTTCACCTTCGTGTATATCTTCCTCTTCGACTTCATCAACGCCGTGTAAGAGTGCATCAATTTCGTCTTGGGATAATAAATCGCTCACGCTAGCCCCTTATTGCATCACAAAGCCGGTAAACAATACCCGCTCAATTACTTTAGTGCCTTCAACATCATTTAGCGCAGCTTGCACTTTTTCAAGCGCAGTAAAGCGTAATGTTTCTTTGCCTGCACTGGTGCTGAGCTCATCAGCTGTGGTGGTTGAAAACACGCTTAATAAGGTGCCTTCAATCAGTGGGATGTGCTTTTTAGCGGTTTCTTCATTTACATCGCCACGCACAAGTAATTGCACTTTTATTTGTACAATTCTATCTCTGCTTGACCCAGGTACATTAAACACAAAGGGTCTTGGCATAGCAACATACAAGGCACTGCCCATTTCAGCTGAAGAGCCTGAAGGTGTAGCCGAGTCGCTTTGCGCTGCGGTTGTTGTTTCTTCATCTAATGTTTCAACGGGTGCATCATCGCCCGCCATAAAAAAATAGCCTGCACCACCGCCAACAACAAGCAGTACTGCCACTATAATTATGATCAGCTTTTTTTTGCTTTTACCGGTTTCTTCTATTTCTAAACTTGTTTCTTCGGCCATTGTGATTCCTTTTTTAGCAAAGGTACTTGCTTGTTTTAGTTATTATAATAGCAGTACTTAGGCATAGTAATCTATTGATGATGAAGTTTGTTGTCGAGAACTTTGTGGGTTAGCCCCATCTTGCTCATCATTTTTATCCTGCTGTGTATTTTTATTAGCCGTTTGACCTTGTGATTGCCCTTCGCCTTCATCGCTTTGCTCATTACCAGATTGCCCGTAAGAAATCGTACTTTCACCTAAATCAATTCCCTGCTCGGCTAACATTTCACGTAAGCGCGGCATTGATTGTTCAAGTGCTTCTTTAGCTTGCTGGTTTTGCACTACAAAATTTATTTGTGCTTGTTCAGCATCACTTCTGATACGAATTTGCATACTGCCCATTTCTGGCGGATCTAAGCGAATTTCAGCTTCTTTATTGCTAATGCTTAGCATTGAAGATACACGCTCTTGAAGCATTTTAGCTGCATCACTTTTAACAATATTAATAGCCTGCATCATACTTGCATCTATATTTACCTGCTTAACCTGCGCGGTGCTGCTTTGTAATTGCTGCGACTGTATAGCTTGGCTCTCTAAAATAGACTGCTCATAACGAGCGTTGTCGTACTGAGTATTTATTTGTGTCTGCGTATTATTAATGCCATCGGTTATCAGCGTAAACACCTGAGCTACACGCGATAAACCAGTATTTGTTTTAGGCTCTTTAAGTAAGCTTTCCTGCTCGGCCTCTAGGGCGTTTAACTCTTCTGGATTTACACCATCTTGCTCAATACTAGAGGGTGCTTCTGCATTAATCATGGCTTTATTTTGCGGTGTATTCGCATTCATTGCAGCATTACTGGCTTGCTGTGCATTTAAAGCCGCATTTGCAGAGCTCGACACACTTTGCGCTTTGCTCTCACTAAGCTGCGTATCAAGCATAGTTTGTAAGTTACTTATTGTTTCATTTACTTTTTTGAGTGTATCACCTGTTGGTTGCTCGTTACTCACATAGCTTTTTAATTGGCTAAGTAGCGCCTGCTTTTCATCGCTATTTAAGTTTTTTAACTGAGATTGAACTAACTCACCGCGCGTGCTTGTCTCTTTTTCGTTTTGTACGACAAATTCTGTCAGTAATTGTTTAACGGAGCTTGCACGATCATCACCTTCACTTGGCGTGGTTTCAGTTAATGAGCTTTTAACGTGCTCGTTTAATTGTGCACGTTGCGCTTCGCTTAATGAGTTGAGTACTTTAGATGTAGTTGATAGCTCTGATTGCGTAGATGAACGAGTCAGTTCTTTGGCTAATTGCTCTATGTCTGCATCGCTTATAGGCAGCGCACTTTCAGCATTTAATACAGTGCCTGGCGCTTTTGTATTCTCAGCACCTTTATCTTCATTATTTACAGAGGCTGCACTGCTATTAGCTTTATTAATTTGTGTTTGCACCGCTTCTGCTATTGGGTTTTTAGCTGCACTACTTGCTAGGCTCTCATTTTTTAAAGAAGGGGCTAAGTTTTCTCCAGCGCTTTGCTTAGCTGCTTTAGTTTCAAGCTCGGCGTTTGTAAACGCGCTTTTTTTGCCATTGCTATTATCGTCAGCTAAAAGAGTATCATCGGCTTTAGTCGTTATGGCATCTGCTTCATCAGTTTCACCTAATTGCGAAGCTAAAAAGTTGACACTTTTATCACTCTTTTTAGCACTTAAATCGCTAAAATCATTATCGCTACTGCCGTGTTTTTTTACACTTACGTCAATCACTTGCGAGGAGTTTATTTGTGCTAAAACGCTATCGCCAGATAATAACGTATCTTGCGTGTCATCACTTGATGAAGCTGTCGGTTTTTTGCTATTGGCTAGCTGCTTATCATCTGTTGGCAATAAAGAGCCTGCTTGGCTAGGAGCCTCAGAATTAGCAGGCAATACAAAGGGTTTGTCTGCATCTTGTAGCTGGCTTAAAAAAGCATCACCAGATTCGTTACCTGCAGGTAAGTTATTGTCTTTAAATGCTAAAAAAGAGTCTTTTTCAGCTGTTGCCAACATTGAAATATCGTTTATTGCCATAATTCACCTACACTGCACTGCGGCAAGTTGCCACCGCACTTTGCCAAAATTAATTACCACCTACCAATAAAGCAATAAACGCGCCAGAGTTATAAACTTTTACGGCGCTGAAAAAATTGATTAGCAGAAAACTCGTCCAGCATTTTTTGCTCACTCTTTGCCATTAGCGCCGCCGCTTTTAGGTTTTGTTTTTCAATTAATTTTGCCACAGCTTTTGCTTTTACCTGCTGCTTTAACCACAAAGCTTTACGCTGTGTTACAACTTGCTTTGCGGTATTGACCGTACTGGCTTGCTGGCGAATCGCTTCTTCAATTTTTGCTATAAAGGCATGGTACTGGCCAAAGCCCGCGCTTGATAATCCGGACTTTCCTTTCACATGTAATTGCTGAGAGTATTCTAATCTAAAGTTATTTAACCCTTGCAGCTTTTGTTGGTTAGCTTGTAAATTTTGATTGGCTTGTAAGTAGCTCATGCGCAGATTTTCTTCTTTGTCGTTTTCGAGCTTAAGCAGTAAATCGAGCTTATTTTTTGCCATTATGCTTGTCCTAGTAATTGAGCTAGGCCGTGTAAACCATCGTCGTAACTTATTACATCGCGCATACCTTGCTGTAAAAACGCATTGACGCGCGGCATCATATTTATTGCTTGATCAAGCATTTGGTCAGCCCCTTTTTGATACGCACCTAAGGTGATCATATCTTTATTTTGCTGATACATTGAATACACTTGTTTTAATACGCGGGCCTGCTGCATATGAGGCTCAGACACCACTTGCGGCATAACACGAGAAATTGATTTTTCGATATCTATCGCGGGGTAATGACCGCTATCGGCTAAGTCACGCGAAAGTACAATATGCCCATCTAAAATAGCACGTGCAGCATCGGCTATTGGGTCTTGCATATCATCGCCCTCACTAAGGACTGTAAAAAACGCAGTGATAGACCCTTGCCCTTCGCCGCCATTACCCGCTCGCTCCACCAGCGCCGGTAATTTAGCAAATACAGAAGGCGGATACCCTTTTGTTGCAGGAGGTTCGCCAACCGCTAGCGCTATTTCGCGTTGCGCCATGGCGTAACGGGTTACTGAATCAAGCAATAACAATACGTTTAAACCTTGATCACGAAAGTACTCAGCAATGGTCACCGCACTTTCACAGCCTTTTAAGCGCATAAGGGGCGATGCATCAGCAGGAGCAGCTACCACAACAGAGCGTTTGCGCCCTTCTACACCGAGTATCTCTTCAATAAATTCTTTTACCTCACGGCCACGCTCACCCACTAGGCCAACCACAATAACATCGGCTTCACTGCCGCGGGTCATCATACCTAAGAGTACTGACTTACCAACACCAGAGCCTGCAAACAAACCCATACGCTGGCCTTGCCCTACAGTAATAACTGAGTTTATAGCCCGTACACCTACGTCCATAGGTTGGCTAATTGGTCTTCTAGCGAGGGGGTTTATGGGGTTTTGTGCAAACTTTAAATAGTGTTCGGCGTTAATTTTTCCCAGGCCGTCAAGCGGGCGGCCTAAGCCATCCACAACGCGGCCCAGTAGGCTCATACCAACGGGCAAGCCGGTATCATTTACTTGTGGAATAACACGCGCACCGGGTAACACACCGGAAATGTGGTCATTAGGCATTAAGTAAAGGGTTTGCTCACTAAAGCCCACTACCTCAGCATCTACAAACCCTGACATAGTTTCTATTTTGCATTGGCTGCCTACAGGCGCACGTAGCCCTTTCGCCTCAAGGGTTAAACCGACTACTCGGGTTAAAATACCTGCTACAGCAGGTTTAAACGCTGCAATATGTTGTTGGTATTGATTTAAGCGTTCGCTTAGAGGTGCACGTTGAGCTGCCATAACACGCCACAAAAAAGATTAGATACCGCTATTATGCAAAAAGCTATCCAACGTTTCTTTGACACGGGTTTTTAGGGTCATATCTAAAGACGATTGTGGCGTTTTAACTTCGCAACCGCCGCGCTCGAGTGTGGGTTCTGCAATTAGCTGCCAATTATTATCTGCAATAGTTTGCTCACCATAGCTTTGCTTTACCAGTTCTAGATCATCTGGGTTTAAATGCACACGAACTTTTTCTTGCTCAGTATTTAATGCATCTATGCTTTTTTTAAGCGTATGTAAAATAACATCGGGCGATGTTTTAATTTCTTGATAGGTTATAGCTTCTGCCAGCATAACCGCTAATTGCACTAAGTGCTTTTCTGCCAGTTCGTCCACTTTATCAAGCGGAGCGCTGAGGTTGTCAATTATGCTACGCAAGCTGGTTAACTGCTCTTCTATTAACGGCTTAACGTCTTCTTGGCCTTGTGTTTTACCAAGCTCTACGCCTTCTTTATAGCCTGCTTCTTTGCCCTCACCAACCCCTTTTTCAAAGCCATCTATGTAGCCTTGTTCGTGCCCTTGCTTTAAGCCTTCCTCATAAGCATCTTGCCTAATGCGCTCAAGCTCAGCCATAGTTAACGAAGGCAGTTCAGGCTCTTGCGGCTGAGTGTCTTCTACTGCTTCTTCTTCAACTTCTTTTTTATACAAATCAGAAAGTGGTGTGCCAAAAGCCGTTGAACGATTGCCAAAACTGCGCTCATCAGGAGCAACATCAGGTATTGGCCAGTTTTTTAAAAGCTCATCAGCTTCATCTGCATGTAAAGGGCGACCTTTTAATTTAGACATAGCTTATAGGAACTCCTCTCCACCGCCGCCGCCTAACTGAATTTCACCCGAGTCAGATAGACGCCTTGCTGTTGAAAGCACTTCTTTTTGGGCAGCTTCTACTTCACTTATTCTAACCGGTGCCATTGCTTCTAAGTCATCGGCAAGCATTTCGGCAGCACGTTTAGACATATTACCCAAAATTTTATCTTTAAGCGCTTCGTCAGTCCCTTTAATTGCTTTCATTAGTACGTCTTGCTGTACTTCACGCAATATGGCTTGAATGCCGCGGTCATCCACATCCATAAGGTTTTCAAACACAAACATAAGATCTTGAATTTGCTGAGACATTTCTTCATCGTGTTCACGAATAGAGTCCATCAACTGCCCTTCTACATTTGTATCTAGGTAGTTCATTATATCTGCCGCGGCTTTTAAGCCACCCATTTTAGCGGCTTGTGCGCCTGCTTGGCCGGCAAATTGTTTTTCCATAATCTCGTTAAGTTCTTGCAATGCTGCAGGTTGCACTTCTTCAAGGTTCGCAATACGCATAGTTAAATCTAGGCGCACTTTTTCAGGAAATTGCGCTAGGATTTCTGCAGATTGCTCAGGCTCTAAATACGATAAAACAATAGTTTGAATTTGCGGGTGCTCATTACGAATAATATTGGCAACTTGCTTTGAGTCCATCCATTTAAGTGAATCTAAGCCTTTAGCGCCCGAGCCCATTACAATTTGGTCTATTAAACTTGCTGCTTTATCTTCACCTAATGCGGCGGTTAGCGCCTTTTTAATAAAGTCTTCTGACTGGAAGCCAATTGTACTAAAGCTTTGTATTTGTTCTATAAATAAATTGTGAACTGCGCTTATTTTAGATTGTGACAAGTCATCTAGCGCAGCCATTGCCATACCCACTTTTTGCACTTGCTTAGGCTCTAAGTGTTTAAGTATTTGCGCTGCATCTTCTTCAGATAAGCTCAATAAAAGAATTGCGGCTTTATCTACGCCATCTAACTTGTCAACATCAAACGCTGGCGGGAGTTGTTTTTGTTCTTGATCAGTCATCTTCTGTTAACCACGCTTTCACTACTTGTGATGAGAGTTCAGGTTCGTTCGCTACAAGTGCTCTTACCGCTTTAAGCAAATCTTCGTCGCCATGTAAATCTGGCAGCTGTAGTGTACCATCGCTTGAGAAGCCTACAGAAGCAGAATCAAAGTCTTTATTTAGCATATCTAGCGTGCTATCGCCAATATCCACCCCAGAGCTTAATGCATCTTCATCGTACTCTTCGAGCGTATCATCTGGGTATATTAAGCGTTTAAGCATAGGCTTAACAACTGCCATAATAAGCACAATAATAACCAGCGCACCCAGTACTAAGCGGACGATTTTCATAAACCAGTCCTGCTCCCACAGCGGTACTTCTAAGTCTAAATCAACTGCTTCGCGTACAAATGGCACGGTTACCACCTCTAATGCATCGCCGCGTTGCATATCAAAACCTACCCCACCTTGTAATAGGCGACGTATATTTGACAAAGCCTCTACCGAGCGCGGCGCCATGGTTGTTTCGCCGTTTTCACCTACTTTTGGCACATAATCAACGGCAACCGAGACGCTAATTCTGCGAATAACCCCTGTTTGTTGGCGCTTATGCGAAATGGTGGTGTCTAGCTCAAAGTTACGTGTAGCCTCTTTATGCACTCGGCTTGGGTTCGTTGCCGTACCAGCATTGCCTTGACCTGCCACTTCTGGAATAGTTGAATTCATAGGGGGCTGATTAGTCAGTGCCCCAGGAATTCCTACCGCTAAGCCACCAATGTTGTTCTCTTCAAATGTGGTTTCGCTTCTTACTGCTGGTAAGTCTGGGTTGTAGCGCTTTTGTGTTTCTTCTACTGAGCTAAAGTCCATGTTTAAATCAACTTGCGCCGTGTAGTTACCCAAGCCGACTACAGGAATAAGAATACTGTCTATTTTTTCTAAATACTCTTGCTCACGCTTTCTTTCAATGTCGTACTCTTTACGAGAGCGTGCTGCTAATGAGTCTTGTGAGCCTGAATTAAGTAAGCGGCCATTTTGATCTGTTACCGTAACACGTGAAGGCTCAAGCCCTTGTACTGCAGAGGCAATCATATCAACCACTGAGTCAATCTCTTCGCCATCAAGCATTCTGCCGCGCTTAAGAGTCAATACCACTGTGGCTGATGGCTTTTTCTCTCTGCGTGCAAATACGTTTTCTTTTGGAATGGCTAATAAAACTTTAGCGCGTGTTACGTTGTTTAATTCTTCTATGGTGCGGGCAAGTTGTTGTTCGCGGCCGTGTTTTAAGCGTTCACGCTCTAATCGTTGGCTAACACCAAAGCCCATATCTTGCATTATGATGTCGGTGCCTGAAGTAGGACCTTGCTCTAGGCCTTCACGGGCCATCAGCAATTTAATGTTTTGATACTCGCTTTCATCAACCGAAATTACGTTGCCGTCTAGTTCGTAGTCAATTTTTTGTGCATCTAAAAAATCAAGGGTTTGGATCAGCTCTTCTGTTGGCATTTTACCCAGCGGACGCATGTCTGGCTGACGTGCCCAAATAATCACAAATATGGCAATAGCTAAACAAATAGCCAGCGCAATAATAAGGGTAACTTGGCGAAGCACATCAACACCATTTAAGGCGCTTAAGTAGCCCGACTTTTGTTCTTGTTGCTCGTTATCTTCGCTTTGGTCAATACCGCCGCCAGCAAGAGCAAGATCTGTTGATTGATTAGATTGCGCCACAATAATTCTCCACTACCTACTTAAACAGGCATGTTCATAATTTCTTGGTATGACTCAACAAGTTTATTTCTTACTTGTACTGTAGCCTCAAATGCCACTGACGATTTTTGTGAGGCAATCATTGCCTCAGCAAGCGATACACTTCTATCACCCATTTCAACAGCCACTACTTTTTGTTTGGCATCTTGTTGTAAGCCATTAACCGTGTTTAATGCATCACTTAGTAAGTCACCAAATTGAGCAGACGATGTTGGCTGAGCTTGAGTAGGTAGCTTATTGATTTGATTTGTATGGCCTGCTTCTAAAGCCATTGATTGCATTTCTTGAAATAGCGCGCTGTTTTGAATTTTCATAATTTTCTCTGGCAAATGCAGTTAACGTTCATAAAGGGAATAAAGCACAAAGTGTGCCATAAAAATAAACCTTTAATTACATGAGGTTAACTATTATTTTTGAGAGTCAGAGATTTGACAACCCTAAACTAAGCGTGGTTAGTTTAGGGTTATATAGAAGAAAGGGATAAAGTTATGCGGGCAGCGAAATACCTAAATCGCGCATTTGCGCTAGTTTATAACGTAAAGTACGCGGACTGATCCCAAGTGTTTGGGCAACATCTTTACGTTTGCCTTGGCAGCGCGCTAGGGTCTCTAATATTATTTTATGCTCTTTATCTTTTAGCTCATCTTTATAGCTGCCAGTATCAACACTAGGCAGAGAGCTACTCGCCTCTGCAGGCGTTATTTTGTCATCATAATACGCGCCACTGGGAGTGTTCGCTTGTTCAGGCGCTATCTCCTGTTTAGGCGTACTGTTAATTGGCGCTTGCATTAAGTTTTCAATAAAAATAGCCTGTTCGCCAATTACATTGCCCGTTCGCAAAATAAGCGCACGTTGAATTACGTTATCAAGCTCGCGTACATTACCTGGCCATGCATGGCTTAGTAATTTTTGCTCAGCGGCACTATCAAGTGTTGCTAGCGGCTCTTTACTTTTAACTAAATGGCGCTCTATTAAATGCTTAGCCAATACTATTATATCCCCTGGGCGCTCACAGAGCGGTCGCCACATTAGGGGGAATACATTTAAGCGATAATATAAGTCTTCTCTAAATTGGTTATCTGCAACGGCTTCTTTTAGGTCGCGGTTACTGGTTGCGAGTACTCTTACGTCGAGTGAAATTGTTTTACGGGCACCTAAACGCTCAACTTCACGCTCTTGCAATACCCTTAATAGCTTAGCTTGCAGCCCTAAGTCCATTTCGGTTATTTCATCAAGTAATATGGTGCCGCCCTGGGCTTGCTCAAATTTACCTGGGCATGCCTGTATTGCACCAGTAAACGCGCCTTTTTCGTAGCCAAATAAAGTGGCTTCAAGCATGTTTTCGGGAATAGCCGCACAGTTTATTGCCACAAAAGGCGCATCGCATCGGTTTGATTTATCGTGAATGTAGCGCGCTAACACTTCTTTACCAGAGCCACTAGGGCCTAGCACCATAACACTTGCATCTGAGCGCGCCACTTTGCTCGCCAGCTCTAAAAGCGCAATACTGCTAGGGTCGGCAACAATTGGGCCGTCAGTGTCTTTTGGCTTTTCGGGTAAATACCGACTAACCATATTTAAAAGCACCTCAGGGGCAAATGGTTTAGCCATATAATCAATTGCGCCTAAGCGCATTGCCTCGACTGCATCATCAATCGTTGCATAGGCAGTCATCATTAATACGGGGAGATCTGGGTAGTTAAGCTTAATGCTTCTAAGTAAATCTAGGCCGCTCATCGCGCCCATTTGCACGTCGCTGACCACTAATGAAAACTCAGATTTTTTTAATTGGATCATGGCTTGCTCAGCACTATCGGCTGCAACACAGGCAATACCCGACATTTCTAACGTGTCTATGAGTGCTTCTCTTAAACCTGCATCATCTTCAACCACTAGTATTGTATTACTCATGCTGTTTTCTCCTGCGTTGAAGCCGTGCATATAGGCAGCAATAAACTAAAACATGCACCGCCATTGGCATTATTAACCACTTCAACACGTCCTTGATGCGCATTAGCCACAGAGCTTACAACAGCAAGCCCAAGCCCTGTACCTTGGCTTTTTGTGGTATAAAACGGTTCAAAAATTTTCTCTATTTGGCTCAACTCTACACCAGGGCCGTTATCGCATACGCTAATACGCACGGTATCGGGTTCGCTGCTATCGCGCTGCGCTTTTAATGTCACCTGGGCTTGGCTGCCAATAATTTGAATACTATTGTGAATAAGGTTTTGAATAGCACTGGCCAGCGCGGTTTTATTACCGGTAATTTCTATGTCTGGCTCTGGTAGCTCAACAACAAGCGAGCTGTTATTTAAGGCCACCATTGCATCGGCACCTAGTTTTACCTCGTTTAAAAGCTGCTGCATAGAAACCTGTTCAACCACTTGTTGCTCGCCGCTTTTGGCAAAAAGCAGCATATCGTTAACTTGGGTTTCTAAATCTTTTAAACGCGACATTAACTTAGTTTGAAAGTTATCCCGTGATGACTCTGGTAGCTTTTTAGAGCCCAAATTGGCCGCGTATAACATAGCCGCCGAGAGCGGTGTACGCACTTGATGCGCAAGCGATGCCACCATTTTACCTAACGCACTTAGGCGCTGCATATGGGCTACGCGCTTTTGCAAACGGCGCGTTTCTGTTAAATCTGTCATTAATATTAATTGCCCAGGCTCTGGCGCTAGCGCAGTAATATCAAGCTTTATAAGTCGCCCATCTTTGAGTGACACTTCATGTCCATCATCTTGGTGGGGACGAAAAGAGCGTTGAATAATGTTAAACCACTTCTCACCTTCGAGCGGCTCGCCTAACATATCAATCGCGATTTGATTGGCTTTTGCAATAAGCCCTTTGCCATCAAGCACAACAACACCCGCAGGCATAGTATCAACTAAGTGCGACAGCCAACTTGCCTGCTGTCTTAAATCACTTAATTCACCAATGTACTCTTCTTGAAGTAAACATGGGTTATACTGTTTTGCAGTAATAAACTGTGGTTTAAGTACACTCGCAAGGGCCATAATCAAATCTCTTAATGATGTAGATATAGGGCTAAATGCACAATTTATACCAATATTATTTTATATATTTTTCATTTAGTTACCTTACAATACCACGTAACAAAAAAATGACGCACACTAAAAGGAATAATAATGAGTGAGCAAAATAAATGCCGTTGTGCATGGCTCGACGCCACAAAGCCTGATTATGTGAAATACCATGATGAAGAATGGGGAGTCCCCCTTTATGACGACACGAAATTATTTGAATTTATTACTCTCGAGTCGGCGCAAGCGGGCTTAAGTTGGTACACCATTTTAAAAAAGCGCGCAGGCTATAAAAAAGCATTTGCTAATTTTAATGTGCAAAAAGTGGCTAACTTTACAGCCGATGATATAGAACGGCTAATGCAAGATGAGAGCATAGTGCGTAACCGCTTAAAAATTGCTGCCACCGTTAATAATGCTCAGCGGTTTATTGAGATTCAAAAAGAATTTGGCAGCTTTAGTAATTACCAATGGCGATTTGTGGGCAATAAACCAATTATTAGTGATTTAAATAGTGTTGAAGACACCCCTGCAATTACCGAGGAGTCAAAAGCGTTTGCAAAAGATTTAAAAAAACGAGGTTTTAAATTTTTGGGCCCTACAACGGTATACGCACATATGCAGGCCTGTGGCATGGTTAACGATCATAGTAATGATTGTTTTAGAAAAGAAGAAATTATAAAGGCGTTTAGTGAATAAGTGATTTATCACCATAAAAGTGATCTGTTCATAAAAAGGGTAAGAGACGCTTCGCTTTAGAGAAGTAACGTGTGAGTTAATTGTGGTTTATCATTTGGCCTCGTTTTTTGGGGATTAAGTAATTAAAAGCTGCGCTTTTTACGCGAGCAAGCTTCGCGTCTACCGCCAAAGTTTACGTTTTTCTTATAGCGCGAAGCTTGCTTGCGTGACGGGCAAAGCCCGTAATTAATTCCTCAAAATGAATAATAAATAACGAAAAGTCTTTCACCATTTGCATACTGCTAATCTCGCGATAGATTGTACTTTTTCATTTTTTCAACAAGCGTTGTACGCCTTACACCTAATATTTCTGCGGCGCGCGCAACAACGTAATCAAAACGCTCTAACGCTTGGGTAATTAAGCTTATTTCAAGCTCTGCTAAATAATCTTTAAGCTCTATACCCTCTTCGGGTAATACACCAGATCCCGGTTGGCTAAATTCAGGCTCTGGTTCATTATCATAATCGCTAAAACCTGAGCTAAAAATATCGTTAAAGGCATCTTTTTCAAGTAGCTCTTCAGGGTACTCTGGCTCGTATGCGTCTACCTCGATGTAGCGATATTTATTGGGTAAATCGGGTACATCCACTACTTTTTCAGGGAACATAATCACCATGCGCTCCACTAAATTAGCAAGCTCCCGAATATTACCAGGCCAAGCATGCTCTTTTAGGCTCTCAACCGCGCGCTCTGTAAATTTAGCCGACGTACCACTTTGCTCATTCACACGGCGCATTAACTCTTTAAGTAATAAAGGTATGTCGTCTGCACGCTCATTAAGAGACGGGTTTTCAATAGGAAACACATTTAAACGGTAATATAAATCTTCCCTAAAGCTGCCCTTTTCAATCATTTCCTCAAGGTTGCGATGAGTAGCGGCAATCACCCGTACATCTGCTTGAATAGCTTTGGTGCCACCTACACGCTCGTAGCTGCGCTCTTGTAATACCCGCAATAGCTTAACTTGCATTTGCAGCGGCATATCGCCAATTTCATCTAAAAATAGCGTACCGCCTTGAGCCAATTCAAAGCGCCCTTTACGTGCAGAAATAGCGCCGGTAAACGCCCCTTTTTCGTGACCGAATAACTCGCTTTCTAGCAACTCTCCAGGTATGGCACCACAGTTTACTGGTACAAACGGCCCAGTATTGCGTTTAGATAATAAATGGACGTTACGCGCAACCACCTCTTTACCTGTACCCGACTCACCTAAAATAAGCACGTTTGCATCGGTTTTAGCCACTTGCTCAATTAAAAAGCGTACGTTTTTAACTGCGTCTGTTTCCCCAACTAAACCATCAAATGTTTTGTGTGGTTTATGATGCTTGTGACTTCCAGGAAGCATACGTTGGTACTGTTGGCAGTCGTGTAATAACTGTGTGGTTACTTCGTGATTAAACGGCTCACAAATTAGTCCCACGACATTAGCAATGCTTAATAATGGCTTGAGTGTTTCACCAATGAGTAAAAAAGGCAGGGTTGGGTAGCGTTTAATTAAGCCTTCATGATCTAAGCTTTGTAATGCGCCTAAAATAACAATGCATTCTTGCTGTTGATACTTACTACATACTTCTTCAAAGTCATTTTCATCAAGCAACTGCACAGCTTCCCCAATAAAGGTAAGTGATGCATGTAATCCTATTGCACGGTTATTATTATTATCTAAAATCAAGATCATAGTTAGCGAGCCATAATTTCACTAATTCATTTTATTAGCTAAATTGTAAGCGAGATCTGTATGGATGCAAGTAATAGCGGCGGTTTTTTGACATAAACGCCAAAAAATAGACATCGCTATAAAACAATAATACTTAATAATTAAAACTTAAGTATTGTTTTGTTGTTTAATACTTAAAGCTAATGCCATGTCTTGTTTTTTACTTAGTCCATAAAATTACTTTGGTCAAAAATATAAACTATAATTAGCTTAAGTTGAAAGCAACGATGCCGATAACTAAATAAACGCAAGATGCTTGGCATTAATATTGCTTTTATTTCGTATAGACGATTTCACATTTTTATTTAGGATTTCCCCATGGCTCATGTTTCATTAAAAAAATATTCTCAAGTGCGTGCCAGCAACATCGCTGAAATGGCGCCCTATGAGCAAATTAACCTTATTTTTAGTAACATAATTGGTCGTTTGGCCGCTACTAAAGGGTTTATTGAGCGAAAAGAAATAGAAAAAAAAGGCGAAAACCTTTCAGCATGTATTTTACTACTAGGTGCACTTCAAGATGCGCTAAACCTAGAAGTTGAACAAGACCCGAGTATTTCAAATAATTTATTAGCACTTTATGACTACTGCCAAAGGCGCCTTGTGCAAGCAAATGTAGATAATGACATTGAGATTATTTCTGAGGTAGCTGGCATTATTAAAGAAATTAAAGAAGGGTGGGATAGCATTCCTGTCGATCAGCGTATTCCTGAGGTATAAACTAATGGCTTTAGAGCAAATAGGCAAAGCTGAGTACATCAACCAATTACTCAGCCAAATTGAAGTATTAGTGCAAAGCAACAAAGCTGATGACGCCACGCCAATTATGGATACTTTAAATAGTGAGCTTAAGCGCTGGTGCGAAAGCGATAACCCGCCTAACGCCGAGCAGCTTATGGCAGTTCAAACCAACATAAACAACATTAGCAAACAAGCAAATGCTGTAAAAAATGAATCATCTAAAGCCATAATTAAGCAAAAAAAAACAGGTAAAGCTATCTCTGCCTACAAATCAGTTTAACTAAGTATCGCACGGCGCTATTTAAACTTAATTGAGCATAAAAAAAACCGTTTATAAAACGGTTTTTTTATAGGCCTAACAAATTTTACTGGTTATGAATTGTTACTCACCACACCAGGCATATTTTCAAGCTGCGCTTGCACATAACTACTTGTAGAGTTAAGGCTCGCGACTAGTAAATCCATCGCGTTATATTGAGCGTATAACCTGTCAGATAACGACTCCATTTTACTTGTTAAGCTTTCACGCTGATCATCGATATCTTCTAGTTGATTTGTTTTACTGTCTATACGATTTTGGATAATACCGTCGGTATCAGTGTAAAAGTTCATTAAATCGTCAAAAGACTGCGCAAAACCGCCCTCGTCTTCGTCATCACCTACAAAAAATTGTTGAACTAAATCGACATCTTCATCAATCTTTTCATTTAATGTTTCACTATTTAGAGAGAGCACGCCATAACGATCCGACTCTACCCCTAATTGCGAAAGTGACAATGAATTGCCATTACCTAAATCCACAGAGTCGGTAATCTGCTCTCGTAATTTAGCCATTACTCCACGAAGTAACGAGTCACCGGCCATTACACCAGCGCCATCTTCACTTGAGGCGCCTAAGTTATTACTAAGTTCAAGTAATTCGTTATAGCTGGAAATAAAGTTATTTAAGCCTGACTGGATATTGTTGTTGTTTTCTGTGACAGAAATATCACTAATATCGTCGTCCGCATCGTGTAATTTTTTAGCAGTAATATCCACGCCATCAATTACATTACTAAACTCATTAGTATTGCTTGATACCGTTAATGTGCCATCAATCGTTATTTGGGCATTTTGCGCAGCGTTTACTTCAGTTAGGTTTGTAGTATGGTTTAGCGGATCTGCGTCAGAAACATCGTACGCTAACCGTGAAAGCCCACCAGTGTCAGTATTATTACCATCGTCATCTTGTACGGTAATAGTAATTGCATTGTCTTCACCAGTTTCTTTACTAGTAAGTACTAAATGCTGGCCATCATCACTGGTTACTATAGTCGCCACAACCGAGTCATTACTATCGCTGCCCGTAAAGGGGCCGTTATTAATTTGGTCGCGTAAATCTTCTAAGGTATTGGTCGCCGATAAAACAGTAGAAAAACTGTTTTCACCTGAACCTATTGTAATTACACCGGCTCCAATAGCTTCATCGGCCGAAAATGCAGGGGATGACAATTTATGAGCTTGCGCTAATGCATCAACTTTTACATTATAACTACCTGGTTGGGCGTCTTCATCAGCACTGATAGAGACAAAATCATCATTGCCTGACGTACTGCGCTTTTGATAGTTATCTGCATCCCCTAACGCTTCCATTGCTGTTTGCACTTGTTCCAAAGCTGACTTTAGAGCGCCTACAGCAGAAATGTCGGTAGTTAAATTGCTTTCTTGAGTGTTTAAACGAGCTTCAGCAGGGGCTTGCTCAGCATTAACTAGCGCATCAACTATATCTGATACGGCTAAGCCAGAGCCCAAACCATTAAACGAAATAGACATACTTCACCTCTTTAAACCCCAAAAAAACGTAACTAATAATATATCAACAATACGAAGACTAAACTGTTTGATCGATTAAAATACCCGCAGTTTCAGAAAGCTTTGACACTAAGCTTAACACTTCTTCCGAAGGGTATTGCTTAATGACATCACCACTGGTTTTATCAAGTATTTTAATAACGTCACGGCCTGAGTCTTCATCAACTTGAAATTGCAGGCTACGGCTCATCTCTCCCATAAACTCCTGCAATTGTTGCGCCACTTTTTCAAGCTGTTCACGCTCAAGTTGTTGGTTTTGTGAACTATTGCCCTCAGAGCTTTGCTGCGTATATTGATTGTTTAACTGGTTTTGCGAGCCTTGTTCATCCGTTTTATTTACGTCATCAACAGCGCGCTGAGTCAATGTCGCTCCAGACTGCCCTACTTGTTTATCTTCACCAGTTAAAGATGTTGATGCTATCGTAACTTCTGCGTTTGAAGTAATAGTGTTCATAACGCCTCCTAAATTTTGCCGAACTTGAATAGTTATTAAACTAACAATAGCTTAATTTATACCCTTAAACCACAAAAGGAGGTAGCTAAAGCCACCTCCTTGTTTTAAAACTAATACTGACTTTATGTACTAGCTAGCTACCCATTAAGCTATAACGTTTTGCTTATTAACCTAATAAGCTAAGTGCTGTTTGTGGTAACTGATTCGCTTGCGATAAGATTGACGTACCTGCTTGTTGCAAGATTTGGTTTTTAGTCATCTCTGCTGTTTCAGTTGCAAAGTCTGTATCTTGAATACGGCTACGTGATGCTGATACGTTTTCTTCAATGTTAGCAAGGTTACTAATAGTGTGGTCAAAACGGTTTTGAACCGCACCTAAACCAGCTCGCTGAGCATCGATGTTAGCAATTGCGTTGTCGATAATTGCTAGTGCATCTTGTGAATCTTTTTGAGACAGAATATCAATTGAATCAACATCAACAAGTTTACTTGTGGTTTCTGCTGCTGGAGCATAAGACGCATCATTTGGTGTTACAGTAAATACTTCAGATGAATTCACTTGTACGCCGCCAGTAATTCGCGTAGCGCCAGTTCCATCAACCAAGTTTGTTGCTATGCCATCAGTACCATCATAACCTTGAGGTGTCACTGCAATGCTAACCGTTGAAGTAGCTGCAGTATCTGTAACATTCTCAATGGTAATATCATCACCATCGTTATTTGAAATAGACAGCACACCGTTGTCGATAGAAGCTGAAACACCGTGTTCGTCTGTTTTAGCGTTTATTGCCTCAGCCAAAGCTTGGTTATCACCATCAGCACTACCTGTTGCTACAAAAGAAAGTTTTTCTCCGTTTAAATCTAAACTTACTGTTTCATCGGCCGCAGCTGCTGTATTAAAACTTAAATTTGCTTCTGTTCTTGCTTGTGCTGTAACGCCTGTTGTACTTGTCGCACTATTGATTGCCGCAGCTGCTTCTTTTGCGGTTGCGCCAGCTGCAATATTTACAGTTGAATCTTCACGACCAGAAATATCAATTGTACTACCTGCTACAGCACTTGTTGCTGGTAGCGTTCCCGCTGCAGTAGTCGCTTGACCAAAACCACCTGCTGCTGCTGATTGAAGGTTTATTTGATTTGTACCAATTTTGTTAGCTGCAACACTTGAAAGTGACACGTTAATTGTTTCATTAGAATTAGCACCAATTTGAAAAGACTTAGAACCAAAACTACCATCCAATAATTGCTGACCACCAAATGATGTTGTTTCTGCGATACGTGTTAATTCAACTTGTAATGCAGACACTTCTTTTTGCAGTGCTTCACGGTCTTCTGAAGAGTTTGAACCGTTAGCAGATTGTAGTGCTAGTTCACGCATACGTTGTAATATGCTTGTAGACTCACTCATTGCACCTTCAGCAGTTTGTGCCATTGAGATACCATCGTTAGCGTTACGTTGTGCTACTGCTAAACCATTTACTTGTGAAGTTAAACGGTTTGAAATTTGTAGGCCTGCCGCATCATCTTTTGCGCTGTTGATACGCATACCTGATGATAAACGTTCCATTGACGTTGCAAGGTCAGAGCCTGAAGTAGATAAGTTACGCTGAGCGTTTAATGAAGATACATTTGTATTTACTGAAATCATAATAAAACTCCTGATTACTTTCGTAATGTGACTGTTTAGATTTAACCAAGAGCTGTCACAATTGTATGTTCAAGCTCTGTACTGGTTAAGTTAACGGCAGGAGAAAATTTATCTTTAGCGTTATTTTGATTTATTTTTAAAGTAATTTATTAAACAAACCTAACCACCTAATTTTAAAGAGAATAATAAAAAATTACCCCATAAAAAAGTTTTCCTTTCACGTACATCTTACTATTTTTCGTCAAAAAAATAAAAAGCACACCTATAAAGGTGTGCTTTTTATTACAAGCTTTATTAATAGCGTTTGTTACTAACCACCTAATAAGCTAATAGCTGCCTGTGGAACCTGATTCGCTTGCGAAAGAATTGACGTACCCGCCTGCTGCAGTATTTGATTTTTAGTCATTTCTGCTGTTTCTGTAGCAAAATCGGTGTCTTGAATACGGCTGCGCGATGCAGTTACATTCTCTTCAATGTTTGCAAGGTTGTTAATTGTAAAACTAAAGCGGTTTTGTACCGCACCTAATCCCGCACGTTGCTCATCAATATTGGCAATGGCATTATCAATTATTGAAAGCGCATCTTGAGAGCCTTTTTGAGTAGTCACATCAATATCAGCTGCATTTTCAAGCTTACTGGTGGTCTCATTGATAGTCGCAGCTAATGATGTATCATTTGCAGTAGCAGTAAATACCTCAGCAGAATTAAGCTGAATACTTCCCATTACTCGTGTTGAATCTGTGCCACTACCACTGGTAAGTGTTACTGCGGTATCTGGGTTACCATCATATGAAGCTGCGGTAACATCTAAAGTAGCAGCAACCGCTGTACCTGTAGCATCAGTCGTTTCAAAATCTTCGATTACTACGTCTTCACCTTGGTTGTTAGAGATAGTTAGCACGCCATTTTCTATTACAGCTGTAACGCCGTGCTCATCTGTACGCGCATTTATCGCTTCAGCCATTGCTTGCTCATCACTATCTGCGTTAGCAGTGGCAACAAATGATACTTTTTCGCCATTTAGCTCAAAGCTTACTATTTCATCAGCAACGGTAGCTACACCACCAATATCAAGAACAGCCTCAGTACGAGCTTGAGCTGAAACGCCTGTCGTTCCCGTCATTTGGTTAATTTTAGCTGCGGCATCTTTTGCTGTGGTACCTGCTTCAATATTAATTATTGAATCATCACGACCTGAAATCGTGTATGTGCCTGTAGCGACTGAGTTTGCAGGTGCTGTAGCGCCAGCTGCAGCAGCAGTACCAAAACCTGTATTTGCAATACCTTGTAAATTTAATTGGTTTGAGCCAATTTTTTCAGCTGCAACGCTTGAAAGTGATACATTAATTGTTTCGTTAGCGTTAGCGCCTACTTGGAAAGTTTTACTACCGTAGCTACCATCTAGTAGTTGTTGACCACCAAATGAGGTAGTTTCTGCAATACGTGTTAACTCAACCTGAAGTGCTGACACTTCTTTTTGCAGTGCTTCTCTATCTTCTGCTGAGTTTGAACCATTAGCTGCTTGCAGAGCAAGTTCACGCATACGCTGAAGTATGTTGGTCGACTCACTCATTGCGCCTTCAGCGGTTTGCGCCATTGAAATGCCATCGTTGGCGTTACGTTGAGCAACTGATAAACCATTTATTTGTGAGGTTAAACGGTTTGAAATTTGTAAGCCCGCCGCATCATCTTTTGCGCTATTAATACGCATACCTGATGACAAACGCTCCATTGACGTTGCTAGGCCTTCGCCAGATTTTGTTAAGTTACGTTGTGCGTTTAATGACGACACATTAGTATTTACTGTTAATGCCATTTTACCATCTCCTAGGTTTAAACAGAGTGTGGTTCAACACGTTTTAACAGGAACCACTATTCGATAATTTCTAATTATTAAAAAGCATTTACTGTGCCAACTTTTAAATAAATATAACCACATGTTTTTAAAGTGTTTTCTATTAAAACATTAAACATTAATAATAAGTTATCTGGTTAGCTGGAGTGACGACAATTTATTGCCGCTATTTTGAGGGAGGTTTTTGCCGCTTTGTATTAACTAAAGCGGCAAGGTATTTCTGCTTATAATCTGTTTATAAGTAATCAAATAAAGAAAGGTTTGTTAAACGGCCAAACGTGGCTTGTGACGCTTGCAGTGCGGTTTCTTGTTTAGTGAGTTCACTAATGGCTTCTGCCATGTCTACCTCTACTAAATCAGAAAGGTTACTTTTGTTTTGAATGTCTTGCGCAAGATTTGAGTCACTCACACTTTCAACCGCATTCATCCGCCCGCCTAAGCTCGCTTGCGTATACACAACTTGCTCACTTGCATTTTGAAGCTGTACTACACCATCGGCTAATACTTGCTGAAAATCATCGTTTTCAAGTGTGCCATCATTTAACCCCGTAATGAGTGATTGTAATGTATTAAGCACGTTTTCTTTGTGCGGCTTTTCGAGAGTAAAATCAAGCTGGCCTGGTGCTGCGCCTTCAAATTCGATTTTCATGCCTGCAAAATCGATTGGCTCATCCGTTACCTCGCCTACTTGTGCTGGGCTCAGCGACACGCCGTCACGCAAAATTTCATAAGTATCAGGGTCGTTGGCGGTAGCGCCTGGTGTTATTACCACATTATACGTGTTCGCTGTTGCCGCTGCGGTTGGATCAGCATTGTAATTATCTTGGTGGAAACGGTCGAACTCTGTTTGGCCATCTACATAAACCGTGCCTGCTGTAATATTATTTGCAGGCGTAGTTACCGGGATCGCAGCTTGATTATCAGTAACATCAAGTCGTGCGTCGCTTTTCTCAAACGTATCAAAACCGTTATCGCTTGATTTAATACTTACCCCTTCAGCAATGGTTATAACATGCTGGCCTTGATCCCCATTATAGGTGTACTCACCTGTTGTAGAGTCAAACTGGTATGGTTGAGTGCTATCTTGGTAGCCTGAAAAAATAAACTTACCGTCTTCTGAGCGGGTATTCATTAAATTGACGAGTGTTTTTTGTATTTCACTCAGCTCAGCAGCGATAGACTCTAAATCATCTTGAGTATAAGCACCATTGCCCGCTTGAATAGCCAGCTCTTGGGCTTGCTGAATATTAGTATTTATACTTTGTAAGATGGTTTCTTCAGTTTCTAGGCGGCCATTTAACTGGTCAATATTTTTAGCGTGCTGCTCATTTGTTTGTATTTTATTTGAGTAAAGCATCCCTTGCGAAATAGCAGCAGGTGCTTCTGAGGTAGTTAAGTATTTTTTACCTGTCGTTACTTGCTCTTGTGCATTAGCAACACTTTGTTGGCTATCGAGTATTTTATTAATGTTGTTTTGGTACATTAAGTTATTTGATAAACGCATAATTACCTCGCTGCACTTAATAAGGTGTCAAAAATTTCTTGAGCTGCAGCCAACACTTGAGCTGATGCTGAATATGATTGCTGAAAACGCAGTAAATTGGCAGCCTCTTCATCTAGGTTCACACCTGAGAGCGACTCATACCACGCTTCTGATTGCTCTGCTAACGCATCAAATGCGCTGGCACTGGTAATGGCTTGGCCGGTTACTACGCCAATATCACTCACTAACCCTGAATAGGCTTGATTAAACGTTTCGTGATTGTCGGCAGTGGCTGTTGTCACTACATTTTTACGTACTAACTCACCATTTTGTAAATCAGCGAGTTTTAAACCATTACGGTTATCGTCAAAGCCACCTTCGTTAAATTCAAGGGTAAAGGTGTCTCCGGTAGCTGGCGTGCCTTCAATGTCAAAGTCAAAGCCATAGTTGCTATAAGGTGCACCAGCCTGAGCCAGTATACCCTCTGCCGGTGGCGTTATAGTAAAGGTTGTGGTGCCATTTGCGTCTGTAATTTGATATTCGTTTGCAGTGCCTGTTTTAACTAACGTGATATCGCCATTGGCTAAACCAGGGGTAGTGTTAAAGCCACCCGAGGTAACACTTGTTACTTCTCCGGCTGAAATAGTCGCTGTACCTACATTATCTATACTGTTAGCTGTACGAATAGGCGATGCCAGTGCTAAGTCTTCACCGCGGCTTGTCGCAAGGGAAATACTGGTTGCCGCCTCAGAGTTAAGTTTAATTTGAAACTGATCACCTGTATTACCAGTACCTGCTACATCAATTTGTAAACCAAACGACTCCCCACTCGTAATGTCATCTGAGTCGATAACACCTGATGGCGGTATAGTCGCTAAAGAGGCGCTGCCTATCGGCTCCCCTTTATTATCTATAGGCTGAATGCTCACTTCATTTGCATTAGCGGTATAAGTAACAATAAAGTCGCTGGCAGGCAGTTCACTGCCTTTACCAGCCTCAAGCGTGGCAGTTAAACTGGCGCCGCCTGTATTAGCTTGGTATGCATAAGCACCCACGGTAGGTATATTAAATATATCACCGCCTAGCTCGCCGTTAGCATCCATACCCAATTTATTTTGCTCGTTGAACGCATCTGCAATTGCCAATCCCATTTGGCCAATTTGGTTTTGTGCAGGCACGAGTATGTCGTCTCTAAAAGCCAACAAGCCGCCAATTTTGCCTTTTAATTTAGTTGCATCTATTTCTAGCGGCACAGCTTTGCCGCCATTAACGTCAAGCGTCAATTCTTTAAAATTAGGATCGGGGTCGCCCGACAGTGAAAACAAGTTAAATGTACCGTTTTCCATAACTAAAGATTCACCGCTGCCCATAAAGACGAGTTTTTCGCCATTAGGGCCATCAAGTGTTTCTATATCAACAAGCTCTGATAATTCACGAATCGCTAAGTCGCGCTGGTTATAAATAGAGCTTGCGTCAGAGGCGTTATTTGTGCCATTTACGACTGCAATTTCTTGGTTTAACGTATTTATATTTTGGATAAGTGAGTTGGCTTCTTCAGAAAAAATCTCAAGCTGCTCATTTACTATACCTTGTTGCTCAAGCACGATACCCGAAAGCCTATCCATTTGATCAACTAAGCTTTGCGCATCGGTCATTACTAATGAGCGAGCAACTGTTGAAGACGGCTGATTTAGCGCCTCTTGCACGTTATTAAATAATGAATTTATGCCCGTTGATAAGTTATTAGACTCTTCTGAAAAAATAGTATCAACACGGTTGGCTTCTGTTACAAACTGATCAAAAAACGATTTATTTGACGTGTCGCGGTTTAACTGCGACTGGGCAAACTCGTTCAATAACCTGTATGTTTCGCCGCGACCTACTTGGTTATCGACCATCGTGGTAAATTCAGTGCGCTCACGTACGTAGCCTTCTGTATTTACATTGGTGATGTTTTTACTGGTCGTTTGCAACAGCTCAGAGCTTGAACGCACCCCAGCACTGGCAATATTTAATAAACTAAACGACATATTACTTCACTCCTTGGGTAAACGCGCTTGTTGCAATATTTTTAAGCTCACTGCTATTTAGCACTTTTTTTATTTTACTCGCGTAATTAGGATCGGTTGCATAGCCTGCTTTTTGTAGCGAATCTAAAAATTCGTTTGGCTGTGCTGTTTTTTGTAATGCTTCTTCGTAGCGTGGGTTTTGCGTTAAAAAATCGACAAAGTCGTTCACGCTTTCTTTTATAGAATCGTAAGCTCTAAAACTTGCTTGCTTTTTAACAGGGGTACCTTGCTCAAATTCAAGCGTTACTTTACTTGCTTTATCGCCTTCCCAGCTTTTATCTGATTTAATATTGAACAGGTTATTTGAGCTATTCCCGTCGCTTTTATTAATAATATGCTTACCCCAACCCGTCTCAAGTGCCGCTTGGGCCACCATTACTGCGGGGTTTAAACCAATTTTTTCGGCCGCTGTTTTAGCATGCTCCCACACTGCACTAACAAACTCTTCAGCATTATCAAATGACGACTGCTGTGTAGGCTGTGTTGTGGTTTTAGTTTGTGTTGCCGCACTGCTGACTACTAAGTCATCTTTATTTGCTTGCTTTACACTGTGCACCTTTTCGTGCGGCAGTTCAGAGCCTGCGCGTTTATCACTCATAAAGTCGTTAGTAGTTCTTAATACTGAGCCAGGCATAAAGTTCTCAGCCTCTGGAGAAAGCTGCTGAACAATTAAATCAGCCAAACCCAAAGACCCATTTGATGAAAGCTCAGAAGAGAGCTGCTGATCGTGCATTTCTTCAAAAAACTTTACGCCGCTAGAGTTAAACGGGCTGTCTTCATCTTCAAATGCTTCGTTGGCTTTACGCATCCCTTTTAGAAGCATTTGTGTAAAAATAGCTTCAAATTGTGCCGCTGCTTTTTTTAGCGCCGCTTTAGACGCATCAGTAGATGCATCACCGCTGTTTAAAGCGTCTTGACGTAAAGTATTAAGATTACTTAAATCAAAAAAGTTTTGCTTATCGAGGTGATTTGTTTCCATCAGCTTTTTGACACAAAAATAAATAATGCTTTAAGAAATGCAAAAATTGAGCCAAAGAAAAGTAAACAGTAAAAAGCTTAAGTACCTTTTGAGTACTTAAGCTTTATTTGGAAGGGTAAACATTCTTAAAAATAATTAAATAACAACAAGCTGTCCGTTAATTGCACCCGCTTCTTTAAGCGCTTCTAAAATAGCCATTAGGTCTCCAGGTGCTGCGCCTACTTCATTTATAGCACGCACTAAGTCATCTAAGCTAACGCCGGGGTTAAATACAAACGCACGAGAATCATCTTGATTAACGTCAATAATACTTTGCTGTGTAACAACGGTTTCGCCTTCTGCTAACGGATTAGGCTGCGTTACATTTTGCTGTTCAGCAATTGTGACTGTTAGGCCGCCATGGGTTATTGCCGCAGGCTGTAGCTTCACATTTTTGCCAATGACAATCGTTCCCGTACGTGAATTAACAATAATCTTGGCTGAGGTATCAGCAGGCTTAAACTCTAGGTTTTCAAGCGTTGATAAATAAGACACTCGTTGCGATGCATCACGTGGCGCAATAACGCGTACTGAGGCAGCGTCAATAGCTTGTGCACTATTAGGGCCTACCAAATTGTTAATTGTTGCTTCTAAACGTTTTGCCGTTGTAAAGTCAGGGCGGTTTAAGTTAAAAGTAATGTAGTCGCCTTGCATAAAAGGGCTTTTAACTTCGCGCTCAACAGTGGCTCCGTTAGGTACGCGGCCAACTGTCGGGGTGTTAATGACCACTTTACTGCCATCAAGCCCTTGTGCTCCTAAACCACCCACAATTAGGCTACCTTGTGCTATGGCGTATACGTTTCCATCCACCCCTTTTAAGAAAGTTTGGAGCAAGGTGCCGCCACGTAAACTGCCTGCACTGCCAATAGAAGATACCGTAATATCAATTGTTTGACCCGGCTTTCTAAACGGCGGAAGCTCAGCATGGACTGCCACTGCTGCTACGTTTTTAATTTTAGGGCTTTGTGTCGAAGGCAGTGTAATACCAAAACTGTTTAGCATGCCTCTAAAACTTTGTTGCGTGTAAGAGTTTTGCTCTCCTGTACCAGGTAGTCCCACCACTAAACCATAGCCAACTAATTGGTTGGCACGTACGCCTTCAACCATAGAGACATCTTTTATACGCTCGGCGCTGGCAGAAAATTGCCAGCCTAGCAGTATGATCAAAATAAACGCTTTAATGCTATTCATACTACTATCCTCTAAAACGGAAATAACGAGCTACTAAAGAAACGTGTTAACCACCCTGGGCTTTGCGCTTCTTGTGTTTGTCCTTTACCTGAATATTGAATTCGGGCATTGGCAATTCTATTCGACTCAACCGTGTTATCGGCGCTTACATCTTGCGGACGTACAAGGCCTTCGAGCCTAATAAACTCTTCGCCGGTGTTAAGTGTTAGCCATTTTTCACCACGAATAACTAAATTACCATTGGGTAAAACACGCATAACATTCACCGAGATATCGCCCACTAAGCTGTTTGACTGATTTGATTTAGAGTCACCGGTAAATGATGAATCACTACCAATGCCAAACTGAATACTGTCGCCACCTATATTGACTGGTAATCCACCTAACCCAATAACGGGGTCTAGGCTGGCTTCGGTTTCTTTGTCAGTTTCGGTTTTAGCGGCTTTTGTAGCTTGTGTTGACTCTTCAAGCTTAACGGTAATTATATCGCCGGTTCTAAGTGCTTTTTTGTCTGAATACAAATCATTAAATGTATTGGTGTTAAACAACGAACCCGTTGCAACAACAGGCTCTGCTACAGGCTCTGGGTACATGGGTGCGTAGTAGGGGTCATCTTGAACCACTTCACTATTTTGCGTAGAAACACAGCCACTTAAAAATAAGGTGCCTGCTGCAAATAAAATAACATTACGCATAACTATCCCCTTGTGCACGGTTATAACTGTTGATTGATGTAGCTCATCATTTCGTCAACGGCCGAGATTACTTTTGAGTTCATTTCGTAAACACGTTGAGTTTCGATAAGGTTTACCAATTCTTCCGTTACATTAACGTTTGATGTCTCAAGCGAGCCTTGAATAATAGTTCCTAAGCCTTCTACGCCTGGATTACCTTGAACAGGCGCACCACTAACAGCGGTTTCGGTGTAAAGGTTTTGACCAATTGGCTCAAGACCCGATGGATTAATAAAGTCACTAATTGTTAGCTGGCCAATCACCACGTTATCGGCTTGCCCTGCAACGCGTACAGATACTTCACCATCTTGAGAGACTGTAATTGATTGCGCATCATCGGGTACATTCATTTCGGGCTGAACAACAAAACCTGCACCTGAGGTAACAATGCGGCCGTCTTCATCGGTAGTAAATTGCCCATTACGCGAATACGCAATATTGCCATCGGGTTGCAGCACTTCAAAAAAGCCTTCGCCTGAGATCATCCAATCGAGTGAGTTTTCGGTAGTGAGCATATTACCTTGCGTAAACTCTTTTTGGTTAGCAACCACTTTTGCACCCGCACCTAGCATTAGGCCAGATGGCAGCTCGGTATCTTGTGATGAGCGCCCGCCAGGTTGGTTGATGTTTTGATACAATAAATCTTCAAAAATAGCGCGGCTTTTTTTGTAACCTACGGTACTGGCATTCGCCAAGTTATTTGAAATAACTGAAATATCAGTTTGTTGAGCGTCTAGCCCTGTTTTACTTATCCACAATGCAGGATTCATAAGTATGCCCTCATTTTAAAGTTAAACTATGCGCATCAACTGATCTTGACGTTCGTCAATCTCTTCAGCTGTTTTCATTAGTTTTACTTGTAACTCAAATTGACGTTGGTGGTTGATCATATCGACCATTTCGTGAACTGGATTAACGTTAGACATTTCCAGTGCACCACTTAACACTTTTACATTTGCAGAGGTATCGACGGTTTGCCCTGGTACAGGTCTAAACAAACCATCGTTGCCTTTTTCAAGCTCTCTGCTGTTTCCTTCAACAACGCGCAGCGTGTCTACTTCTTCTAAAAAATTGGCTGGTGCGCCTTGCGGGCGAACCTGTATGGCGCCATCTTCACTAAAGCTTATTTTTTCAATAGGAACCGGTAAAATTACGGGGCCACCTTCGCCAATAACTTGACGACCATGACTTGTTACCAACATACCTTGCGCAGTAATGTTCAGCGTACCTACTTTTGTGTATGCCTCATTTCCTGAGTCATCTTGAACGGCAAGCCAGGCGTTATCGCTCATGGCAATATCTAAATCTCGCCCTGTTTCGATTATACCGCCAGAGGTCATGTTAGAACCTGGTCGCTCTTGCATTGAAAACACGCGAGTTGGTAAGCCCTCGCCAAATGCTTGCATAGAGCGCGCTTGCGCAAAGTCAGCTTTAAAGCCTGTGGTGTTTGCGTTTGCCAAATTATTGGCTTTAAGTGCAAGCCCTTGTAGGCTTTGCTTAGCGCCAGAGGCTGCAATGTAGACCATTTTGTCCATAACATCGACTCACATAAAAAATCTCTGAGTTGATAAATGCAAAATAGATGCCAGGTTAAATTTGACGCAGTATAAGGAAGGTATTGAACGGTTCAGCTAGGCTAATTTTAGCTACATAGCTACAAAAAAGGCTGCAAAAATGCAGCCTTAGAGTCTTAACCAAAAATAAGGTTAACTTATCGAATCTGCAAAATACTTTGCTGAATTGTTGAGTTAACTTCAAGCGCTCTTGAGTTCGCTTGGTAGTTACGTTGAGCGGTAATCAAATCAACTAATTCGTTTGTTAAGTTGGTATTAGATTGCTCAAGCGCGGATGAATTAATACTACCAAAAGTACCCGAGCCTGCTTCACCGGCCACTGGCTCACCAGAGTCAATGCTTTGCTTCCAGCTGGTATCGCCTACTTGTGAAAGGCCTTGAGAGTTTGGAAAGCGAACCATAGCAACTTGGCCTAAGTAGGTTGAATCGCCATTGCTGTATGAGGCAACAATTTTACCGTCTGTGCCAATATCAATACCCGCTAAACGACCCACTGTAGAACCATCTTGGTCAAGTGCTTTTACTTCAAAGCCACTTGAGTACTGAGTTGGAATACGGCCAGCTGTGTTGTTTTCATCACGCCAGTTTAGTTCAATACCTGTACTTGGGAATGTTGCGCCGTTATCAAGCATTGACGACAAACCAGTACCTGAACCTGCCGGTAAATTAATTTCATCAAACGTGGTGGTGTTAGTATTTGCTACACCATCTGTTGTGGCGGGTAAACCGCTAGAATCAAAACCAAGTGTGGTAATAGGTGTATATGGTGTAGTTGTTTGCTCTGCACCAGATGTACCGTCTACCACTTTACCATCAAGCGTAGCGTATACTTCCCAGCTGTTATCAGTCCCCCCAGAAGCTGCATCTTCTTCTTTTACAAAAAAGTATTGCAGAATATGTGGTTCCCCTAATGAGTCGTAAACTGTAGTAGACGTCGACGAATTATAGGTACCGTTCGATGTCGGATCAAAATCGAGGCCTGTTGCATCCGCTGTTGCATCTAAGTTGAACGATAAAAATACGTTTTCGGTTGCGCGAGGTGAACCTGATGAGTCAGGAATTTGAATCGGGTTTGTAGTACTTAAACTAACCGATGTGGTATCACCTGATGACTCGTCTACTGGAAAAGCTTGTAAATAATTACCTTTGGCATCAACCATAAAGTTATCTTGGTTAAGCTTAAATGCACCTGCACGAGTGTAGGTTAAATCTTGCGACGAAATATCGTCGGTCATTGCAAAATACCCTTCACCGGTAATCGCTAAGTCTAATGAGTTGTTAGTAAATTGCAGTGACCCTTGGTGGAATTGCTGTGCAACCATGGTTGTTTGCACACCATCACCGTTTTTAGTTTTACCTGCACTAAAAACAGATGCAGCGTATACATCGGCAAATTCAGCACGCGATTCTTTAAAACCGGTGGTGTTTACATTAGCAATATTATTTGCTGTTACGTCTAAGTCTTTTTGAGCGGCAGCTAGGCCTGTAAGTGCGATATTAAAGCTCATAATTCACCTCTAACTTTTAATCTAATAGCCTGCTAGCAGGCGAAATACTTTTTAATTGGTTATGCGATCTCTGCGACATCAGTCAACCTAACCGCACCCTCTTTAGTGTTAATAATAATGCCACTAGAGCCATTGATATTAACGCTTTCAATGTTTTTGAATGTTGCCACCGGTAAGCTTGAAAACTCGCCGTTGGTACTGCCCTCTGCAGTAATAGTGTATTCGCCCTCTGGTAGGCGCTCACCGGATTCATTATTACCATCCCAGCTAAAGCGCACTGCACCCGCTGCTTGCGAACCCATATCGATAGTTCTAACCAGTTGCCCAGAAGCATCTGTGACTTTAATTGTTAAATTATCAACGGCTTCTTCAGCAACCGCAGACCCTTTTGCCTCTCCGCTTTCGCCAAGCTCAAGCGTATTAGATTCTAAAAGCGCTTGCTTACCAACTAGCGTTGATGCTTGTAAAGCGGAGTTTGAGGTCATTGACGAGGCAAGTGACTCAAAATTTGTGTTTAAATCTGTGATGCCTTGCGCCATGGTAAAGTTAGTCATTTGCGCAATCATCTGATCGTTATCAGCCGGATTACTCGGATCTTGATACGATAGCTGCTGAGTTAGCAACGAGAAAAAATCTTCCTGCGTTAATGCATCGCTCTCTTCAGTGGTTGTCGCTACTTGGGTCTCTTGCCAAGTTATAGAGTCCAAAAAAGATGAACTAGTACTAATATCGTTACTCATAACCTACCCTCGGTTATCGCTGCCCAAGTAACAGCGTTTTGCTTAACATTTGCTTAGCTGCATCGGCAACTTGCACGTTTGTTTGATAAGAGCGAGAAGCAGAGATCATATTTGCCATCTCCTCAACAACATTAACGTTGGGTTTATAGATATAGCCATTTTCATCCGCACTTGGGTGATTAGGGTTATATTCAATTTGTAGTGGTTTGTTACTCTCAACAATTCCCAGCACTTTAACACCAACTGCGGAGCCCTGAGGGTTGCTGGCTGAGGCAGACGCTTTTGTCAGCTCGGCAGCAAATACAGGTTGGCGTGCTCGGTAAGTTTTGTCTTGGGATGAACTAATTGTATTAGCATTCGAAATATTACTCGCGGTGGTATTTAAGCGAACATTTTGCGCACTCATACCACTGCCTGAAATATCAAAAACGTTATATAAACTCATAATTATTATCCTTGACTACCGAGCGCTTTATTCAGGCCCTTAAATTTACTACTTAAAAATTGCAGGCTTGCCTGATACTCCATCGCATTCTGTGTATACAAGTTTCGTTCCACCTGTATATCAACTGAGTTACCATCGCCTGTATCTCCTTGATTTGGAGTGCGAAATAATTCAGAACCACCTACACTTCGAGTACCGCCTGCGATGTGTTTTTCATTGGTAGTAACCATGCTATTGCCGCTTTGCTGAGTTGACCTTGCCGCTTTTAATGCTGAGGCAAAGTCGATATCTTTTGCTTTATAGCCAGGCGTATCAGCATTCGCTATATTTGTGGCAAGTACTTCTGCCCGCTGTGAGCGGATCAACATTGCATGCGGGTGCACACCTAATGCTTTATCAAAACTGATAGCCATAACGTTCTCCAAAAAATTGACTTGCTTAAGTTAAAGCAATTTATAAGCCAGTAGTTTTTAGTTACGTTATTTTTTTATAGAGGGTTGTTATTAAATAAAAAAACGACGCTAAGAACGTCGTTTTTAATAACAAAGTGATGGGATTATTTTTTTTGGTAGATGATTCCAGGGTTACAACGAACCATATCAAACTCATTACTTAAGCCCGTCATCGACTCCGACGCACCTAAAAATAAATACCCTTTTGGGTTTAGTGCTTGGGCAAACTGACCAATTATTTTTGCTTTAACCTCTGGTGAAAAATATATAAGGACATTGCGGCAAAAAATAATATCAAACTTCCCCATTAAGGCGTAAGAATCAAGCAAGTTTAAATGTCTAAAGCTCACCTGTTTTCTAACTGAGTCGACAACTTTTGCCATACCGTTGCCGCTATCCATAAAGTACTTTTTACGGCGCTCTGCAGATAGGCCTCGCGCTAATGCCAACGCATCATATTCAGCGTTTTTACACATATCGAGCATTGTGTTAGAAATATCAGTACCAATAATTTGAGCCCCCATACGCAACACGCCCGGTTGCTTGGCCTGAAACTCAGCAACAGACATGGCAATAGAGTATGGTTCTTGGCCTGAAGAGCTGGCCGCTGACCAAATTTTTAATGGTCGGCGGGCGTCTTTAAACTCTGGAAACAGTTTATTTTTTAAAAGCTCAAATGGATATTGATCCCTAAACCACAAGGTTTCGTTAGTGGTCATGGCATCAACTACAGCGGCTCTAAGTTGCCGCTCATGAGGGCCAAGCGTTTTACTCACTAATTGTGATAAAGATTCAACATTAAAACGAGCCATAAGCGGCGCAAGCCTACTTTTTACTAAATACTGCTTGTTTTCGCCTAGCACAATACCACATTGCTGCTCTAAAAATGAGCGAAACTGATCGTAGTCACTTTGCTGCAAATCTTTATTATTCAAATTAATAACACCTATTGTTGTTTAGTCGCAATGAACCCATTTTTTAACTGCTGTTGCCAATTCATCAGGGTTAAATTTTGCTATAAAATCATCCGCGCCTACTTTTTCGATCATCGCCTGATTAAACACCCCACTCAAAGAAGTGTGTAAAATAACATGTAGAGGCGCTAATTTTGGATCTGCTTTAATTTCTGCTGTTAATGTATAGCCGTCCATTTCAGGCATTTCAACATCAGAGATAAGTAAACCTACACGCTCAGTAATATCATTTTTACAATCAAGCTCGGCTATTTCTTTAAGCCTAACTAAAGCCTCTTTACCATTTTTTGCAAGCTCAGTTTGTACGCCAAGTGGCTCAAGTGCTCTTTTTACTTGGTTACGTGCAACAGCTGAATCGTCGGCAATAAATACAATGCGCTCGCCTAAATCTTTTTGTATTGCACTATCGGCAGCAAGGTCGGCACTAACTTCGGTATTTACTGGACAAATTTCGTTTAAGATTTTTTCTACATCGAGAATTTCGACTAGTTCGTTTTCAATCTCGGTAACGGCAGTTAAATAAGAGTAACGCCCTGCTCCCGACGGAGGTGGCATTATTTTTTCCCAGTTCATGTTAACAATACGCTCAACGCCGCCAACTAAAAAGCCCTGCACTGAACGATTGTATTCTGCAATTATTATGAAGCTGTCTTTAACATTTTCAATAGGTCGGCCGCCTACGGCCATTGATAAGTCGATAACTGAAATAGTTTGACCACGAATATGCGCCACACCCCGAATGTATGCATTTGATTTAGGCATACTCGTTAAAGGAGGACATTGCAGTACTTCTCTTACTTTAAATACATTGATCCCAAAACGCTGACGCCCTCTGAGCTTAAATAATAGTAATTCTAGGCGGTTCTGCCCAACCAACTGGGTGCGTTGGTTTACTGAGTCTAAAATGCCTGCCATTCAAATCTCCTAAAGAAAACAAATAATGCGGAACGATAATTGCTTTCTGTTTATAAAGCTACATAACATCGCGGGAGCGTCTACTTTTTGACGCAAAATATTTATACCCTGTTTGAAACCATAAGCATAGTCGAAACATTATGAGTTTGTTAAAAAAAGTCAGAAGATACAGTGTTTTTTATTTTCTTGCTAGCCTCTGCTTAGCAACACCTTTGCATGCAAAAGTGTTTAGTAAAGATTTATTACAAGAAATAGCAATTTCTCATATTGCAGAGCAAGTTACCGTGCCACTTGAAAAAAATGTGGAGATTACCGCGCTTGCCCTCGATAGCCGCATTCCTGATAGAGTATGCGAAAACGAGCCAGAATTAGTCGTGCCAAATGAGCCGCCATTTACACGCCAGGTGACTGTACAAATAAAATGTAACGATGCGCAAAGCTGGACTCAATATGTCCATGTAAGAATCGTTAAAATGGCGCCCGTTGTGGTTGCCACGGCAAATCTAGCCCGTGGTGAAGTTATTACTAAGTCTCATTTAAGCGTACAAATGAAGCCTTCGCAGTTTGTTAGGGTACAATATTTAGATAACCCTTTAATGCTTATTGGCAGCCGCAGTAAGCGAAATATAAGAAGCGGTATGCCGGTTTTGCTCAACCAAATTTGTATGGTTTGCAAAGGCGACGCTGTTAATATTTATGCGAGTATTAAAGGACTTAGAATAAAAACCACGGGGATAGCACTTGAAGATGGCACCCTTGGTGAGCAAGTACAGATCAAGAATAAAAAATCCGGTAAAATTTTGAATGCACGCGTAGATGGTGTAGAGTCTGTACAAGTTAATATTTAATTTCGATTTATACTAAAGTATCCTATGTATATGCCGATAACTTGGCATAAGTTGGGTAATATACAGGTTTATTATTATGGTTAATCAAGTTAATGGCAGTAATCAACAAGCTAACGCGCTTACAAACGCAAAACAGCAACAAGTTGATATTAAAAAAGATAACGCTGCAAGTACACAAACAACACAGACTCCTTCACCCAAAGCTGCGAGCGATTCAGTGAGCCTGACGCCGCAAGCACAGCAGTTAAAAACACTGCAAGATAAAGCACAGCAATCATCTGGCTTTGATAGTGAAAAGGTCGCTGAGCTTAAAAAAGCGATTACCGAAGGTAAATACCAAATTGATGCTGAAAAGCTGACTAAAAACTTAGCTGATTTTGAGTTTAACGTATATGGCTGATCACAATAGTTTAATTAGCGTTAAATTAAATGAACAAGTTAAATGCTTGGACTCATTATATGCGTTATTAAACGAAGAGCTTAGTATTATTGCCTCTCGCAGAGGTGAAGGTTTAAAAGAACTTGCCCAACAAAAAATGTCTTTTTTAACTAAGCTTACGCAGCTCGATAAAGAGTTGAATAAACTTTTTGCTGCAAATGATGAAAATGCCCCTGACGTAACTGAACGAGTAGCGCAAGTTAAAGCGCAGTTAGCGCAGTGCCAAAAACAAAATAAAGTAAACTCACATGCTGCCCGCCAAGCACACTTAAGTGTAAAACAATTAAAAGATATTTTAATTGGCGCCCCAACCAGTATGACTTACGACCAAGGCGGTAGTGTAGTTAATACCGACAGCAAGCTGGTTCGTAACCTAAAAGCTTAACTGCTTTTATCTATCCTAATTTATTAAAAAAGCCCTTATTGAAATCTCAATAAGGGCTTTTTTAGGTTTACTACTTAGCACAAAATAATAACCACACTTTTGATTAAGTGAGTTTTAGAAACCCACTTCAGCTATTTAACTGAAGTGGGTTACTGATTTAAATATCTGTTTGATTATTACCATTTTCAATTAAGTGTTTAATCATTTCCTCTGATTGATTTTGAACATCAACTGCTGGCGCTGCCTCATCAACACTTCCTCCACTTTGTGCAGGGCTATAAGCAATTGCAGAGCCTTCATCGTCAATCAAGGTATTAAGAGCAACGAGTTGCTCGGTATCTTCGTCAATAATTACATCATTGATATTAAGGGGCTCTGTAGAGCTCATAGACACCGTTTGCTCTGTACTCGATAAAGCACTTACATTACTTAAATTAACCGTTTCTCCTAAAGCATCGCCGGTTACTGCTTCATTTGGCATAGTAGCGCCTAATGCTGCTTCTTCGCTAAACGGCTCAGCGGCCCCTTCTAAGCCAAATGTTGTATCGGTGGCACTTGCACTACTTCCTGCACTAGCAAGTTGTGGGTCGTTTCCTTGGTCAATAATATTGTCATTAATATCCTTAATTAAATAATTACCGGCTTCATCAACTGTGATAAAGCGATAATCAGACCAAGAACCTAAATCAAGAACTGATAATAATGAACTCCAATTTCCATTCTCATCAGGTTGAATTTCCATAGCGCTTTCTAGCACATTTAAGTTTAGGTTTAACACCTCAAGGCCAAGTAAGTTTGCTCCTACAACATATACACTATTTCCTTCTTCTACTGTGCCTTCTGCAGTTAAACCTATTCCTAGTAAGCCCCAGTAATAGTTAGACACTTCGAAGTCTACAGGCGTTGAGTCAATCACTAACCCAGATAAGCTTCCACTTGAAGTAACATTTCCAGATTCATCAGTAGCGGTAGCCGTTACAGTGTATGCCCCATCGAGTAAAGCGTTGTCTGGTGATACGCTCCATACACCTGTCTCACCCGCTGTTGTATCCTTGGTTACAACAGTACCGCTTTCATCTATAAAGCTTACGGTAATATCTTCATTTGCTCCTGCGGTACCGGAGATCTTAGGTGTGCTATCGGCTGTTAATTCTAAACCAGAGTTAATTACTATGCCTGAATCAACTATGCTGCTTATAGATTGCTCGCCAATATTACCTGCATTATCAAGTACGCTTACATCAACACTGTAGTTCCCTTCACTAAGAGGCTGCGAAGCTGTAACACTCCACGACCCATCTGTGTTTACTGTTGTTGAAACATTGTGTGTTTCACCTAGTGCGTCAGTAAACATCACCATAACTGCAGCTCCCGAAAAACTTCCGGTTACCGAGCCTGTAATAGTCGGTGTGGTATCTTGGCCTACTGCAATAGGGTCTATAAATACAATAGGTGCTGTGTAATCAGTACTTGAAACCATGGTATCGCTTGATGAGTTTCCTGCAGCATCACTCACTGTTGCAGTAGCACTAAAATCGCCTTCACTAAGCGGCGTAACAGCTGTGACTGACCAAGTTCCGTTACCTGCCACTTGCGCAGTTAATGTTTGCGAATCACTATTAGCATCAGTAAGTACTAAGCTTATGGTTGTACCTGCCGGAGCATCACTTGTACCTGAGATGGTTGGCAGTGAGTTATTCGTAACTGCAAGTTCATTAATTTCAATTGTAGGCGGAGTTAAGTCAACTATGCCATTAAGACTTGTAGAGCTTGTAAGGTTTAAGTTTTCGACTGTCGCATCAACCGTAAATGCACCTTCAGCTAATGGAATGGTCGGTATTAATGTCCATACACCAGCAATAGCTTGAGTGTTATAGGTTGTTGCATTACCACTGCTATCTGTAATAACAACTTCTACATTACCGTTTATTACATCGGTAGTACCACTAATAGTAGGGGTTGTATCGCTTGTATCTATTATTGGGTTAATTAATAGACTCGGTAAAGTGGTGCTCACAACGCCCGTTTGCGTCACCGTTGCTATATTGCCTGCGTTATCAATACTAATAGCCTCAACGGTTAAATCGCCCTCAGCAAGTAAAGGTGTAACAACAAGCCACGTGCCATCTCCTAATACTGTTGTAGTAACTTCATAAAGTGTGTTTGTAGAGTCGGTAATATTAACAGTGATTAAGCTACCGGTTTCTTCGTCACTGGTGCCTGTAATTGTAGGCGTTAATGTATTAAGTACACCAAAGGCGTCTATTTCTAACGATGGCGGTATGGTATCAATCGTCACTTGCTCAGTAGCAGACTGGCCTAGATTACCCGCAGCATCAGTAATACTTGCAAATACACTATATATACCATCAGGTAGGCTAGTGGTTACTAATGACCACGTGCCATCGCTACCAACAAGGGCATCAAATACTGTTGCGTTGCCGTTACTATCTATCACAGTTACATCAATATCTGTGCCCGGAGCCTCCTCTGAAGTACCAGAAATAGTTAGAATGTCAGTATTGCTGATGCTCAACGGTAAAATATCTACCACAGGCACTAACGTATCAACAACAAACTCGAGCGTTTGTGTTACTACATTGCCGGCATCATCAGTGATACTCACGTTGGCAACATGCTGCCCTTCAGTCAGCGCATCAACCTCCAGTGAAAATAGCCCTGCTGCATTCACTGTTGTTGTAAGTACTGAACCTCCGTCCAGCTGAATCTCTACCACTCCATTAATTAAATCACTGGTCCCTTGAATAATTGGAGTAGAATCTGACGTTGTACCAATCACTTGCAAATTAAGCGTTGGCGAGATGGTATCTACTACACTGCTTAGCAGCTGTGTAGCTGTGATCCCGACTTCACTTAATACATTTACAGTTACAGTAAACACGCCCTCAGCAAGTGATTGAGGAACCTGTACAGTCCATGAATTATCTGCCTGCACTATAGCAACCAAATCCTGTGCTATGTTATCGCTATCTACCACTCTCACTAGCACTTCGGTGCCTGGGGCTTGGTCGGTCGTACCGCTAATTACTGGTAAATCACCCTCGCCAGCTACAAAGTCAACCACCGCATTAAGTAACGGCGTTGAAGCATCTACATCTGCCGTCGTTATAGTGGTGGTGTTACCCGCTTCATCAGTTGCGGAGGCTTCAACAACTGATAAGCCAATAATATTAACCGCTAGGCCTAATAACTCCCAATCACCATTGGCATCGGTGGTTACATCGTAAGTTAAGTTAGCCAAATCACCTGCTAGTTCTAAATTAACGGTGACTGTTTTACCTTCACCTAAATCGGAAGTACCAGATAAAGATACTAGCTGTCCTAATACGAACGAAGGCACAATAGTAAGCTCTGGCCCTACTGTATCTACTTCGCCACCTGTTTTACTATCAACAGAGGTATTTCCTGCGCTATCAGTAATCGTTGCCGAAACACTGTAAACCCCCTCTGCTAATACGTTGTCTGCAGCGGCTTGCCAGTCTCCATTAGCATCCGTTTGTACGGTAATTTGATGCGATGCGCCAGCTGAGTCAGTAAACGTAACGAAAACGTTTGTATTTGGCTCGTTTGATGTGCCACTAATTAATGGCGTGCTGTCTTGGGTAAGTATTAATGAACTTTGATCAATACTAATTTCTGGCGCAATTGTATCTATATTAGCGTTAGTGATATTGCTGCCTGTATTTCCAGCATTATCAGTAATAAATACTTCTACTGAATATGCCCCCTGGGAAAGGCTATTGCTTGCCTCTACTGACCAAGTTCCACCGGCTTGAACCGTTGTATTGACAGTATGCGCATTACCTTGGAAGTCGGTAAATACCACAGCAACCACATCTCCTACGGCTGCACCTGTTACATTGCCAGAAACGCTAGGTGTTAAATCTGTACTACCTACAATATCGTTAATGCTAACCACTGGTGCGGTTATATCAACCACACCGGTAGTGCTAGTATTTACAGGGTTGCCCGCGGTATCACTTGTTGATGCAGTAACAGTATACGTGCCTTCGCTAAGCGATAAAGGAGCTGCAACTGACCATGTGCCATTTGCACCGACTGTGGCATTAACTGTTTGCTCTGCACCTAGGCTATCTGTAATCAAAATAGCGACTATGGCGCCTTGTGGGGCTGTACTTGTACCTGAAATTGTAGGCGTTGTATCATTACTCGTTAGTAGCGGTGTAATATTCAATTCTGGGGCTGTTAAATCTATCAGCCCTGTATCTGTTGCACTGCTGGTTAAGCCACCTTCAGTCACATTAGCTGAAACAGTAAACGTGCCCTCAGGAAGGATATTTGTCGCATCTACACTCCATGTATTATCAGTTACAGTTGTTGTAACCGTGTGCGAGACATTATTAACATCGGTAATAGTAACCGTAACTAACGTACCATTTGCAGCACTACTCGACCCAGAAAGCGTAGGTGTTTGATCGTTTGTATCAACAATGGTGTTTATATTAATGGTAGGTGCATTAGTATTAAGCGTAGCAGTAGCATTTGCTTCACTACTGTTACCAGCTGTATCAGTAATGCTTGCTGAAACTGTCACTTGTCCATCAGTTAATGGCGTGGTTACATCAACACTCCAGGCCCCGCCTGCCCCCACAGTCGTTGTGTAGGTATCAATGCTATCACCATCAGTAATTGTGACATTAATTGTAGTACCTTCAACCTCATTAGATGTACCTGAAATAGTAGGCGTGCTGCTATTAATTGTACCTAATGCGTCAATGGTAATGGTTGGTGCTTGAGTATCAACAAGCCCTGTTCCAGTCGCTGAACCTGTATTATTAGCATCGTCGGTAATACTAACAACAACACTGTAATTTCCTTCAGGTAAATTAGGCGCTGTTGTTTGCCAATTACCATTTACATCAACCGTAGCAGCTAACGTATGCGTATCACCATTACTATCTGTAATAACAATATCTACATTTGTGCCAGTAGGTTCACCAGATGTACCACTAATAACTGGCGTATCTGTGTTAAATACGGTTATGTCGTCCAATGCGACTATTGGTATCTGAGTATCAATTGTTAAGTCGATCGTTGTGTTAGTGATATTATTGGCGTCGTCAGCAACATTAATTTGTGCCGTATAGTTACCATCGGTAAGTGCAGTTGGTACCTCTACCTGCCAATTTCCATCAGCATCTACTACCGCAAAAAAGGTTTGACCATCAATGCTAATTATTACATCAGCACCTATGGCATCACTGGTGCCTGATAGGGTTGGCGTTGTATCTGCTGTAGTGTCGATAGGATTAACGCTAAGAGTAGGTGCTATGCTGTCTATTTCACCTTGTGCTTGCTCAGTGGTTAAATTACCCACATCGTCTCTTACCTCTGCGGTAACAGTGTACTGCCCTTGTGCTAACTCGGTTGGCACTTCAACAGACCAACTTCCATTAGCTTGAACTATGGCCGTAAACTGCTGGCTTTGACCTGCACTATCTACAACGGTTAGTTCTACCTCGGTTCCTTGAACCATATCAGTAACACCAGAGATCACAGGCGTTGCATCGTTCGATAAGGCATCAACAGTCACAGTGAGCGCAGGTGCTTCATTATCAAAATTAAGTGAGTTGACGCTCGCAACATTGCCGGCTGCATCACTTGCAGTTGCAGTAACATACGCAAGACTAAGCAAAGGTACTGTTATGTTGGCAAGTCCCCATGTGCCATCAGCATTCGTGGTAGCAGTGTACGTTGCGCCCACTAAACCACCGACTAAATACTCGGTAATTGTGATCACTGACCCTTCTGGTAAATCAGAATCCCCTGAAAGAGAGACTAAATTGCCTAGGGCAAACGAAGGAATGATCTCTAAAGTCGGTGGCGTTACATCCACTTCGCCGCTGTCTGTACCTGTGCCCGTGTTACCCGCTGCATCCGTGATGCTGGCACTGACACTGTAACTCCCTTCGGCTAAATCAGTCGCTGGGGTGGCACTCCAATTACCATTCGCACCGGTTTGTACATCAATAGTTTGTACGGCATTGGCTGCATCGGTAAAGGTTATCGTAACGGTGCTGTTTGGTGCATCACTGGTGCCCGTAACTGTTGGCGAGCTGTCGTTGGTGAGCGCTGGTGCATC